>NZ_JBIWJT010000036.1:0-112680 GCF_044765325.1 Embleya sp. NPDC127516
CCGCCTCGGCACCTCGGCCACATCGGGCCAACGCACCGGGTCGATCCGAGTCGGGGCAACCTCGATCACACTCAACGCAGACTCCCTCCAGTCCTGTGCCGCACCACGGGCGCGCCGCGCGGCCACGGCCCGGGCAACCGGCGGTTCCGAGCCGCGCCGAGGTGCGGCGCCACCGGGTGACGCGGGATCGGACCGAGCAGGGGTCGCACCGTGTATGGGCGCCGCTCCCCTCGCACCCGAGCCACAAACGGCCGCGCACCCGGATGGTGCAACGTGACCGTCGGCGCCTGATTCCGCCCGACTCGGGCAGCACGGTGGGTGGTTGCCCGCACCGGGAAGGAACGGCGAATCGTAGAACTCCTTTTCGGGCGCGGCTCTTCCCGATCGTCGGTGGGAACCGCGTATGTGCCTGTCCTGCGTGTGTGGCGGGACAACACGACGACGGCACAACGCGAAAGCGGATCGGCCCGAAGGCCGATCCGCTCGCCACACCCCCGCTCCCGCTCCCCGTCGGGAGGTCAGCCTCCGCAGCCCCCGCCGCCGCCACAACCCCCGCCGCCACCGCAACTGCTGCCGCCACCACAGCCACTGCCGCCGCCGTCGCCACCACCTCCGCCGCCGCCGCTGCTGCCGCCGTAGGCCACCAGCGCGGTCCGGGCCTCCGGGTCCGGGTGCGCGGCCATGCCCAGGCAGGCGACCGCGAACAGGCCCACCAACGCGCCGGAGCCGACCAGGGCACCGGAGCGCCGGTCCGCCCGCAGCTGCGTGGTCAACTCGCGCAGTGCCCTGCGGCCCGCCCCGGTGGCTCGCAAGGGAGCACTCGTCAGGCCCGCGAGGACGAAGGTGAGCACCAACAGCGGGACCAGGAATACGACCGGCCTGCTGTGCGCCAGGCCGTTGACGAAGCGGGCGATGCCGACCAGCGCGAGCACGAGCATCAGCCGCGCCGGCATCTTGCCGATCCGACGGGCCAACGGGGAGTGCGCGAGCCCGCGCTCGACCAGGCTGCCCTCGATCTGCGCCATCATGCTGCTGCGCGACCAGGCCCGCAGCAGCGCGAATCGGGTGCCCCGGGTGGTGCGCAGGCAGTCCATCACGGCCGCCGCGACCGGCTCCGCCGGCCGTGATCCGGTGGCGACGGTGACCCTGCCGGCGCGCTGGACGTGTACGTATCCCTCGGTGATCAGCGACGCCAGCGCGGTGTCGGCGACCCGCATCGGCCCGCCCGCGAGGTAGGCGGCGTCGTACGCGCCCAGCGGTGCCCGGCTCGCCTGGCCGCGGACCGCCCACGCCATCACGATCCGCAGCACGATCGCCAGGACGAACAGGCCGGCCAGGATCCCGCCGTAGAGCTTGAGGAATTCGGGACCGGTCAGGCCCCACGCGGTGCCGTTCATGTGACGTCCCTCCCGATGGTCCGACTCGCCGTTTTGGTCTGCTTGTTCATCCTGATCCGGAAGGTAGCAGCGGCTCGATCCACCCGGTCAGAGGCATCTCCCTACGTTCCGCGGAGGTCCTCGCCGCCGCCCCTGCCGCGGCTGCTTCGCCGCCTCGTCGACGGCCCGTCGCGGCTCCTTCGCCGCCCTGTCGCCACGCTGTCGCCGCCCCGTGCGCGACCCGCTCGGCCGTCCCATTCAACTGACTGGTCGTCAGAACACCGCCCGGGTCCATGCCGACCCCGCGTACGGGTGCAGGATGGTGGTACACCCGTACACACGTGCCGTTCCGCCTTTCCCGAGGAGCCCGTCATGACGGAGGCTGTCCGTCCCCAGCCCACCACCACCGCGGAGAACGAGGTCGTCGACCTGTGCCGCGATCTGATTCGGATCGACACGAGCAACTACGGTGACGGCTCGGGTCCGGGAGAACGCGCCGCCGCGGAGTACGTCGCCGAGAAGCTCGCCGAGGTCGGCCTCGAACCGAAGATCTACGAATCCGAGCGCGGGCGGGCCAGCACCATCGTGCGGATCGAGGGCACCGACCGCTCCCGGCCGGGGCTGCTGATCCACGGTCACCTCGACGTGGTGCCCGCCAACGCCGCGGACTGGACCTACGACCCGTTCGCTGGCGAGGTCGAGGACGGCTGCGTGTGGGGCCGCGGCGCGGTCGACATGAAGGACATGGACGCGATGGTGCTCGCGGTGCTGCGCGACCGGGTCCGCACCGGCCGGCTGCCCTCGCGCGACATCGTGCTCGCGTTCGTGGCCGACGAGGAGGCCGGCGGCGTGTTCGGCGCACGGCACCTGGTGAACAACCACGCCGACCTGTTCGAGGGGGTCACCGAGGGTATCGGCGAGGTCGGCGGCTTCTCCTTCACGGTCAACGACGATCTGCGCCTGTACCTGGTCGAGACCGCCCAGAAGGGCATGGACTGGATGCGGCTGATCGTGGACGGCACCGCCGGCCACGGTTCGATGATCGCCAAGGACAACGCGATCACCGAACTGGCCGAGGCCGTCGCCCGAGTGGGTCGCCACAAGTTCCCGATCCGGGTCACCAAGACCGTGCGCGCGTTCCTGGACGAGATCTCGGACGCGCTGGGCATCGAACTCGACCCGGACGACATCGAGTCCACCATCGAGCGGCTGGGCCCGATCGCGAGCATCATCGGCGCGACCATCCGCAACACCGCGCAGCCGACCATGCTGAACGCGGGATACAAGGTCAACGTGATCCCCGGGCAGGCCACCGCGCACCTGGACGGCCGGTTCCTGCCGGGCTTCGAGGACGAGTTCCACGCCGAGTTGGACGCGGTGCTGGGCCCGCGGGTGCGCCGCGAGACGGTGCACACCGACCAGGCCCTGGAGACCGGATTCGACGGCGCGCTCGTCGAGGCGATGTCGGCCGCGCTACGCGCGCACGACCCGGCCGCGCGCGCGGTGCCGTACTGCCTGTCCGGCGGCACCGACGCCAAGTCCTTCGCCGATCTGGGTATCCGCTGCTTCGGGTTCGCGCCGCTGAAGCTGCCGGCCGACCTCGACTTCGCGGGCATGTTCCACGGTGTCGACGAGCGGGTCCCGGTGGACGGGCTCAAGTTCGGCGTGCGGGTGCTGGATCACTTCCTCGACAACGCGTGAGCGAACGGCGTGCGGTCGGGCCCGGGATGGCTCCCGGCACCCCGGCCGCACGCCGGTTGGTCCCGGAGCCCGGGCGTTCACCGGGTTCGGGCCCGATCGAGTGAATACCTCGGCTCGCGCGTAGCCTCCGCCCGATCCCGTCGTTTCCCCTTGTGCGGCGCGCAAGCGCGTCGTGGTGTCGACAAGGAGGACGGAAGAATTATGAAGAAGATGGGCAAGGTCGCGTTCATCGTCGCGGCCGGCGGTGGTCTTGTGCTCGCCGGCGCCAGTGGCGCCATGGCGAACTCCGAGGCGGAGGGTGCGGCCGTCGGCTCCCCCGGTGTGCTCTCGGGCAACAACCTCCAGGTTCCGATCCACATCCCGATCAACCTGTGCGGCAACACCGTCGACATCATCGGTGTGCTCAACCCCGCGTTCGGCAACACCTGCATCAACGCCTGATCCAGGCCCACACGCTCGTTGGCGTGCGGACGGCCCCGAGACCCACGCGGTCTCGGGGCCGTCCCGCTGTGTGGTCCGTGCGGGTACGACCGCCCGCGGGCAGCGGGCCGGACGGGGCGGTCCGCGCCGGGACCGCGCAGGTCCTCATCGGGATCACCCGGGCCGACCCCGGCGCTCCCCACGAGGCCGCGCGGCGACCGCCGGCGGGCCCGCGACGGTGCTTTCGCACCGATGTTCCCGTATCCCGAAGCGCGGTCGCCATCGGTCGACCAAGCGCCCGCCTGGGAATCGGAGCGATCAAAAACGATCGGAATCCGGTTCCGGAGGATCCCGAAACTCAGCCGTACGAGCGAATCGACCCAGCCCCGGTGACCTCCTGCGTCGGCTCTCGTTGACGTCCGTGCGGGGTCAACATCCCCCGCCCCTCGCGAGAGAGACACAGGGGTACTTACATGCACCAGCTCGCCAAGAAGGGGTTGTTGGTCGTCGTCGCCACCACGGGCGCACTCGCGTCCGCGGCGGTCGGCGTGGCCGGCGCCAGCAGTGGAGCCCAGGGTGCGGCGGCCGGCTCACCCGGCGTGGCGTCGGGCAACAACATCCAGGTCCCGATCCACGTCCCGGTGAATGTGTGCGGGAACACGGTGAACGTGGTCGGCGCGCTGAACCCGGCGTTCGGCAACAACTGCGTCAACGGGTCGCACAACCCGCCCGCCACGCACCCGCCGACGACGAAGCCCCCGACCACCAAGCCGCCGACCTCGTGCCCCCCGTGCACGAAGCCGCCGACGACGAAGCCGCCCACCACGAAGCCCCCGACCACCAAGCCGCCGACCACCAAGCCGCCGACGACGAAGCCGCCGACCACCAGTGGCACCAGCGGTGGCACGACGGGTGGGGTCACGGGCGGTACGACCGGTGGCGACACCACCGGCACCAGCGGCGGCGGCACCGGCGGGTCCACGAACAACGGCGGCTCGCTCGCGCAGACCGGTTCGGACGCACTGGTGGTGGCCCCGATCGGCGCCGCGCTGCTGCTCGGCGGCTTCGTGCTCTACCGCCGTTCGCGCCCCGTGCAGGACTGAGCACGACGGACGCGACGCACGACCCGAGGACCGCTCGCCCCTGGGAGGACAGGGGCGGGCAGTCCTCTTTTTTGTGACGATCCGTCACATGGTGCGCACCTGCCGGATGATGCGGCGCCGCAGCACCACCCGGCGACTCCCGTCGCCGCGCAGGAGCAACCGATCCAGCTCCCAATACCCGTACTCCGCATGCTCGGTCAGGATCCGGCACGCGTCGGTGCGGGACGTGCCGCGCGGAATGTCCAGTTGCCGAAACTCGTAGTCCGCCATGTTTCCATTCCCCGGCGGCCGCGCCGAGGCGCGGTGACCGGCCTTTTGGTGACTCTCCGACTCCGCCATCAGTGAACCATTGTGCGCGCGTGGGGCTCTTGCGGATAACGTCAGCCCATGACCGGTGTCGCAGAGCCCACGCCAGAGCAGGTCCGTGCCGCCGCGGACGTTCTCAAATCGGCGATCGACGACCATTTGGCCGCCGTCGAAGCCCGCCAGGGCGAGAGCGACCCGGCCGTGTTCGCCGCGTACGACGCGCTCGCCGCCGCCGCCGAGGCGTACGACGAGCTGTTGTACGACGCCTATGACGAGGTCACCCCGTTCGAGGTGCCCGGCAGCAGCGAGGAAGCCGAGTACGAGGGTCCGACCAACCCGGAGGCGGTCACCGTGCTGATCCGCCGGGACTATGCGATCAAGGACCTGATCACGCTCGTCGACCACGCCCGCCGGGCCGACGCCGAGGCCGGCGACGCCGAACCGCCGACGTCCCCGCGCGACACCGGCACGGACAGCGCGTCGAGCGCGGTCGCGGTGTTGTTCGACGTCTACGACCCGGACGAGATCGCCCAGCGCGCCGATGAACTCGGCCTCGAACCCGGCGATTCCACCCTGTGGGTGTCGGCGATCGAGCCGACCGAACCGGGCGAGTGGCTGGACGCGCCGTTCGACGACGCGGATCCGCGCAGCATCATCTACCGATTCGAGACCAGCACCGCGTACGAGGACGATCTCGAGGCGCTGGAACGCGATCTGCACTGATCGCCGCCCCACCCCCACCATGACACGTGTCACACGAGTGCGGCGGCGCCCCCTCCGGGTGCCGCCGCACTCGTCACGTTCCGGGCCCGCCGGTCGTCCGCCCGCCGGCGCGGCTCAGTAGCGCAGCGCCAGCGCGATGCCGCCGGCCTCCTTCAGGGTGTCGTCGGGTACGAAGACCACTTCGCCGTCCGCCTCCAACACCGCCTCGACCACGGTGTCCACGATGTCGTCCTCGGCCCGGCCGGCCAGTACCGCATCCTCGGCGTGCGGTCCGGTCAGCACCTGAAGCGCGATCTCCCCGGTGCTGTCGACGGTGACCAGGCGCCCGGTCACCCGCAGCCCCTCCTCGACCACGAGGAGGGCGCCGCGGCCGGCCCGGGCCGGCGCCCACGTCTCCTGGATGCCGCCGGCGTACCGCTTGGCGCTGCGCGCGTCGTCCAACCCGCGCAGCGCCGCCGCGGTCGCCTCGGCCGCCAGCGCGGCCCGTGCCGGCGCGAGGATCTCGGCGAATTGCGCGGGAGTGGCCTCCACGACGCCGCCGACCTCCAACTCGGTCCCGGCCAGGTGCGCGCCGTTACGGGTGCCCTCACGGAACGCCTTGACCTGCGGCCGCAGTCCGACCACGACGACCTTGCCCGGGCGCCCGGCCAGCGCGCGCGCCAACTGCTCGTCGGCCTCGTTCAACAGCCGCCGGAAGTCCTCGCTCACCCCCATGCCGCCGCCTTCGCGGGTGGGCGGTCCGTCCCGCTCGGGGCCGCCCGAGGTGACCGGGAAGCCGCCGTCGCGGATCTCGTGCACCCCGTCGCCCCGGCCGTGCCACAGCCTTACCTCGTGCTCGCTGAGCACCAGCGCCCAGTACGGGGTGAGCCGCTCGGCCGCGGACACCAGGTTGCGGGTGAGGTAGGTGGTCGCCAGGATCACCCGCTCGCTCACCGGCGCCTCCACGGTGAACGCGTAGTGCTCCTCGGCCGACGCGTACAGCACCAGGCCGTCCAGGAAGTGCTCGGGATCCAGTTCGGCCGCCGCGGCCTTGAGGCGGTCCACGGTCTTGATCCGCGCCTCCCGACCGACCTCCGGATCCGCCGAGAGCCGCTTCTCCGCCTCGGCCAGTACGTTCCGCAGCCGAATGTGGTCCTGCTGGTTCTCCGGGCGGTGCCGGTGCGTGGGCAGCGTCAAGGACACCGCGGGGTACGCGCGCGGGCGGCGCAGCTCGGCGAGCAGTTCCGGCGACAGTGCGGCGGTCGTCATGCGGTCTCCTGGCGTGCGTTGCGTTCGGGGGTCTCGGGCTTGGACGCCGTGTCCGTCGAGGGCCGACAAACACAGCGTCCTATGCCCGATTTACCACGGAAATCGCATGAATCACCCGACCGGCCCGCAGGCTCCGCGTCGATCACCCACCGCCCCGGGGCGATCACTCTGCATGGAACGGTTGTTGACGGTGAGTCAGGAGTGACCCTAGGTTGATCCCCATTGCTCGTCGAGACGCAGCACCCATGGAGACCCAGGGTCCGCCCGACCCGGGATGGGCCCGTGCGAGGAGCGACCACCGTGCGATCCGTGCTCCCCCGGCAGGCGGCCCTGTTCGCCGCGTTGACCGGGCTGACCCTGACCACCGCCGCCTGCGGCTCGCAATCATCGGGCACCGGCGGCTCGTCGCGTGCCGCGATGACCGTCCTGGTCACCCAGGAGGCGCGCAGCCTGGACCCGACCGTGGCGAGCCTGTCCCAGATCACCGGTGGGACCCAGGCCGCGGCCGTGTTCGACGTACTGCTGTGGATCGATCCCAAGACCGGGCGGGCCCAACCCCAGCTCGCCGAGAGCGCGACCGCGGCCGAGGACGGCCGGGTCTGGACGCTGCGTCTGCGGCCGGATCTGAAGTTCTCCGACGGCACCGCGCTGGACGCCGAGGCGGTCCGGTTCAACTGGGAGCGGCACGCCGATCCGGCGAACAAGTCGATGCAGGCGCGCGTGGTCGCCGGGCTCGGCATATCCGTCGCCGACAGCCGGACCCTCAAGGTCACGCTGCCGGCGCCGAACGCGCACTTCGACAAGGTGATCGCGCACAACCTCGCGTTCATCGGCTCGCCCACCGCGATCAAGGCCGACCCGAAGGGCTTCGGCGCCAAGCCGGTGGGCGCCGGGCCGTACCGCCTCAAGAGCTGGGTGCGCGACCAGCAGATGGTCCTGGAGCGCAACCCCAAGTACTGGCAGGTGGGCGGACGGCCGCCGCTGAAGGAGTTGACCCTCAAGCCGGTGGTCGACCAGACGCAGCGGCTGGCCATGTTGAGCGCCAACCAGGCCCAGGTGCTGACCACGGCCCAGGCCAAGCTGATGGGGGACGCCCGCAAGGCGGGCCTGCCGGTGCTGACCGAGGCCAAGAGCGGCGGGTTCATGACGCTGTTCAACACCAGTCGGCCGCCGTTCGACGATCCCCGCGCACGCCGCGCGTTCGCGCTGATCATGGATCCGACCCAGCGCGCGAAGGTGGTCACCGACAACGCCGGGAAGCCGCTGAGCACGTTCCTGCGCCCGGGTTCGGACTTCGCCGCGCCGGACGCGCCGATGCCGGCGAACAACCGGGCCGAGGCACAGCGGCTCCTGGACGCGCTCGCGGCCGAGGGCAAGCCGCTGTCCTTCACCTACAGCACGTACAACAGTCCCGGCTCGCACGTGACCGCCGAGTACTGGCTGGCGCAACTCGCCGAGATGAAGAACATCTCCATGAAGACCGAGTTCCTGGAGGGCACCCAATACCTGCAGAAGGTGCAGATCCAGCGGCAGTTCGACGCGGGTGAGTTCGTGTTGTCCTTCGACGACCCGGAGCCGGTGTTGTACAACTTCCTGCACTCCAAGGGCCAGGACAACCACATGCAGTGGAAGAACCCGGCGGTGGACCAGGCGCTGGATCGGGCCCGGGCGGGCACCGACGCGCCGGGCCGGCGCGCCGCGTACGCGCTGGTGCAACAGGAACTGGCCAAGGACGTACCGATGTTCGCCTACGAGCAGGCGTTCACCGCGGCGATCCAGGCGAAGGACGCGAAGGTGCTCGACCTGACCGTGTTCGAGGACGGGCTGATCATGTTCGACCGGTTGGGTCTGGGCTAGGGGCGGCCGACCAAGGCTTGCTCTCCTGAGCGGAGCTCGACGGCTGCGGCGGAATGGCCGCGGCCGTCTGGCCGGTGGGCTCGGGGATGCACAGGCACGCGACGAGCGCGCAGCAGGCCACCACGCCGGCGATCACGAAGACGACCATGTAAGCGTGCAGGGCGGGCAGCACGAGGCCGCCGACGTCGATCGTGTACGACGTGAGCACGGCCGCCACCACCGCACTGCACAGGGCCTGGCCGATGGTGCGCATCAGCGCGTTGATGCCGTTGGCGGCGGCCGTCTGCGCGGCGGGGATGGCCCGGATGACCAGCATCGGCAGCGCTGAATAGCACATCGCGGTGCCGGAGGCGACCACGGTCGCGCCGAGGATGATGGTCCACAACTCGTGGCTGGTGAAGATCCGCACCACGTAGCCCAGGCCGAGCAGGATGGCGCCGACGCCGAGGCAGAACCTGGGCCCTCGGGTGGCGGTGAGCCGGGTGGAGATCGGCGAGAGCGCGACCATCATCACCCCGCCGGGCAGCAGGCACAGGCCGCCGACCGCGACCGACACGCCCAGCCCGTAGCCGCTGTCCTTGGGCGTCTGCACGAGTTGGGCGGTGGACAGGCTGTTGGCGTAGAACGAGAAGCCGATGAACAGCGCGGCGATGTTGGGCAGCAGCACGGCCGGCCGCGCGGTCACCCGCAGGTCCACCAGCGGGGTGCTCACCCGCCACTGGTGCGCGCCCCACGCGAGCAGGATCAGCACGGCCGCGCCGAGCAGGCCCAGCGTGCGGGTGCTCGTCCAGCCCCACGCGGTGCCCTTGGACACCGCGAGCAGCAGGCAGACCAGGAACGCGGCCAGGCCGAGCGAGCCGATCACGTCGAATCGGCCGGGGTTGCGCACCGGCGACTCGCGCACGACCAGCACGATGGACACCAGGACCAGCAGGGCCAGCGCGGTGGCTCCCCAGAACAGCGCGTGCCAGTCGGCGTGATCGACGACCAGACCGGCCGGCGGGAGCCCGATGGCCGCGCCGATGCCCAGCGTCGAGCTCATCATCGCCACGCCGCCGCCCACCTTGGCCGGCGGCAGCTCGTCGCGCAGGATGCTGATCCCCAGCGGCACGACCGCGGTGGCCATGCCCTGAAGGGTGCGGCCGACGATCAGGACGCCGATGTCGGAGGTGAGCGCGCACATGAGTGAGCCGATCGAGAGCACGCTCATCGCCACGACGAGCATGCGCTTCTTGCCGAACATGTCGCCGGCCCGGCCCAGCAGCGGCGTGCACACCGCGCCGCTGAGCAGGGTCGCGGTCAGCGTCCAGCTGACCGTCGACGCCGAGCTGCCGGTCAGCGCGGGCAGATCCGGGAGCAGCGGTACCACCACGGTCTGCATGAGCGCGGCGACGATGCCGCACGCGCCCAGGACCGGTACCAGGAAGCGTTGCCGTGGGTCCTGCGGAGTGGGGGCGGGACCGGCCACGGGACGGCGCTCCTGGGTGGGGAAGGGGATGGTCGGCCCCACCCTAGGGATAGATGTACAACACATCAATCGTTTCCGCGCACCGTTTCCGCGCACCTTGCCGCGGGCCTTCGCCCGCGGCATCCCGCCGCGGCCGGCCTACCCGGCGTGCTCGGCGCGCAGCGACGCGCCCACGCCGTGCATGTGACCCAGCGCCTGCCGATAGGACCGCACCAGGCTCGTCTCCAGGTACGGCACCCCGAGCCGGTCGCAGTGCGCGCGCACGATCGGCTGCGCCCGGCGCAGGTTGACGCGCGGCATGTTCGGCACCAGGTGGTGCTCGATCTGGTAGTTCAGGCCGCCGAGCATCCAGTCGGTGACCGGTCCACCCGTGACGTTGCGCGAGGTCAGCACCTGGCGCCGCAGGTGGTCCCACTTCACGCCCGGCTCGGGCGTCGGCATGCCCTTGTGGTTGGGCGCGAACGCCATGCCCAGATGCAGACCGAGCAGCGCGTGCGTGACGAACACGAAGACCAGCGCCTTCACCGGCGACATCGCGATCAGCAGTACGGAGAAGTACAGGGCGTAGTGCACGGCCAGGACCGAGCCCTCGACCAGGCGCTCGCGCGGGGTGCGCTCCTTGAGCGCCATCAGGCCGTTGACCTTGAGGTTGAGCCCTTCGAGCAGCAGCAGCGGGAAGAACAGCCGGGCCTGGTGCCGGGTCAGCCAGCCCATCAGGCCGGTGCGGCCGGCGGTCTGGTCGGCGTCCCAGACCAGCACGCCGACCGAGACGTCCGGGTCCTTCTCCAGGTGGTTCGGGTTGGCGTGGTGCTTGTTGTGCTTGGCGTTCCACCAGCCGCAGCTCATCCCCATCAGCAGGTTGCCGTGCAGCAGCGAGAGCACGCGGTGGGTGCGCGCCTTGCGGGCGATCTGCTGGTGACCGGCGTCGTGGCCGACGAAGGACGCCCGGGTGGTGAACAGCGCGACCGGGATCGCCAGGGCGAGCTGCCACCAGGAGTCGCCGACCCAGAGCACCGCGGCCCAGGAGCCGAGCAGCAGGAGCAGGTTCAGGCCGATCATCCGGGCGTACCAGGCGGTGCGCCGCTCCAGCAGCCCCGCCGTCTTCAGCTCGGCGAGCAGCGGTGCGAAGTCACTACCCCGACGCTCTTGCGATATATCCGGCTTATCCAGGATTGGTGCGGTCAAGGTCATGGGGCGTCCCGGTTCTGGGTGAGGGGTGGTCGGGTGAGCGCGGTGGCTTGGCGCCATCTCGACGCTATTGATCAACCGCCCGAGGGACGATCCGACAAGCCCCCCGATCGTGGGGGGAGGCTGCATACCCCGCGAGGGGGTCGAGCACCATGGACACGCGCGGCGCGATCCGGTAGGTGGCCGGCACGGGGCTCGGGAAACCCTTGACGCGTTGCAGGAACTGTCGCACCCGGATCGGGGTGCCGGCTACCCGTTGCGACGGGGAATATCCGGGAATCGACCGAACCGTACCGAAGCGCCGCGGTTCGTGGCCCCGCGGCCGGGGGTCGGGCGTGCTCAGTCCGGGTCGAGCGCCGCCTCGTCGCCGAGCGCGGCCCGCAACGCGACGGCCTGTTCGCCGATACAGGCCAGGAACGCACCCACCGCCGGCGTCGGCGTGCGGTCCGCGATCAGCGTCGTGCCCACCGTGCGGCGCACCGATTCCAGCGGCACCGGCAACACCGCGAGCCGCTCGTCGCCGGTGACCACGAGCTCGGGCAGCGCGGCGATCATGTCGGTGGCCAGCAGCAGCGCCCGGATGGTCAGGATCGAGGTGCACTCCACCCGGTCGGCCGGCAGCGGCAGTCCGCTGCGCACGAACAACTGGGCCAACTCGCTGCGCAACGCGGTCTGTTCGAGCGGCAGGATCCACGGATGCGCGATCGTGTCGGCGAGAGCGCGCGCGCTGTCCAGGAGCGGGTGGCCCTGCCGCACCACCAGCCGGATCGGCTCGCGATACAGCGCGCTCTGCCGTACCCGACCGGCGTCCGCGGCCCGGCCGAGCCGACCGATCACCACGTCGATCTCGCCCGCGAGCAGTTGCGGGTACAGCACGTCGTAGGTGGCCTCGCGGACGATCACGGTGATCCCGGGCCGGTCCCGCTTGAGCGCGGAGACCGCGCGCGGCAGCAGCACGCTGGTGCCCGCGAGCAGCGTGCCGACGGTGACCGTACCGGTCTGCCCCTCGCGCAGGCTCGCGATGTGGTCGCCCGCCCGGCGCACCTCGGCCAGGATCACCCGCGCGTGGGCCACCAGCGCGTCGCCGTACAGCGTGGGGCTCATCCCGTGCGGGCCCCGCTCGAACAACGGGACGCCGACCATCGTCTCCAACTCGCGCAGGGTGCGGGTCGCGGCGGGCTGGGTCAGGTGCAGTGCCTCGGCGGCCCGGCTGACTCCCCCGTGCTCGGCGATCGCCGTGATCAGGGTCAGATGGCGGAACTTGAGGCGTCCGTCGAGCAGGTCCACGCAGGCTCCCGTACCGGTCCGATGGTGCGAACCCGACGGGGACGCATACCTGTTTGGTGATGTTGTGGCGCCGGATCGGCATTGGATGGACATGCGCCAACGCAGCCATCATGCACGTGGCGACAGCTTCTTGACGAGCCGTTCGCCCGGATACGGGCGATCGGGTCGGGTAACGACGCGCCGTTGTTGTTCGGCCACGACGCCGACGCGTTCCGCGCCGCGGAGCGTGCCGGTCCGTCGGCACCGCGGTCCTCGACCAACGCGCGGTGGCACCGGAGCTTCCGGGGCCACCGGGTCGGGTTGCTTCGCAGGATGTGGCATTCGCCTGCGAAGAGGTAACGGGGAGCGGTGCGGCCGGCCATCACGGCGCGTTCGGAGGCTGCCGCCTGCTGGAAAGCGGGCCGAACCCGCCGGCGACCTCGGCGCCGTCCCCGCGTGGCACCCCGTCCCACCGCAAGCGCACTTCCCCGTCATTGTCCCGTGTCGGAAGGTTCGTCAGATGCGCCGCAAGCCCGCCCCCGGCAACAGATCCGGTAGATCCGCCAGATATCGCAGATCCGGCGCCCTCGCGGTGGCCGCCCTGGTGGCGGTCACCACCGCCGGCTACCCAGGCGGCCCCGACGGCGACGACGCCGCCGGTCCCTCGCCGCACACCGCGAACGCCGCGGCCGGCAAGCAGGATCCCAACATCCCGTTCGTGTGCCAGGAGCGGCGTCCGCAACCGGCCGACCCGAACGCCTACGGCATGCAGCTCGACGGCACGTTCCTGGCGCCCGCGGCGACCCCGCTCGACGAGGAGAACCCGCACCCGTTCCCGGGCCGCCGCGCCGAGTACGACGCCAGGCAGTACGTGAAGAACATGAACGTCGAAGCCGCCTACGAGGGCTACGACTTCACCCCGGACTTCTTCCACACGTGGCAGAACATCGTCGACTTCGGCGGGCGCCGGTACATGTTCCAGTACGACCGCTCCGAAGGCCGCGTCTACGACATCACCGACGTCAAGCACGTCACGGTGGTGGAGCGGATGACCCGCGAGGACGTCGGCGGCGACGAACTCAAGGCCAACGGCACATGGGCGGCGGGCGATTATTGGGGCGCGTCCACGATCCAGTGGAACAAACGGCTGAACGCCTACGTGATGGTGCAGTCCTTCGAGGACAAGCGGCAGATCAGCGAGTTGACCGACGAGCCGGGTCACGACAAGTACGGCAACCCCGCCGGTGTCGAGAAGTTGCGCACCAAGCCCGGGCTCAAGGGCTTCAAGGTCTATCGCCTGGACGGGCCCCGGAAAACCGATTGGCGGCTGATCTCGACCGTCAGCACCGACTCGACCCAACCGGACCCGCTGAACAGCGACCCGACCAGGGCCCAGCAGGGCTCCGGCTCACTGGACGTGCCGTACTGGGACGGCGGCAAGTACATGTTCATCGCCGTCGCGCCGAACGACACCTTCGCCAACACCGAGTACCCGACCAACCTGCACTCGGCGGGCTACCAGTCCTACGACATGTCCGACCCGACCAGGCCGAAGCTCCTGGACACCTGGCACCTGCCCGGCCAGGTCACCGGCGAGGACGACGCGTACGCGAAGAACCCGCGCTGCGGCAACCGAACCAGTTGGCTCGGCGCGCGGATGTCGCTGTTCGTGCCCAAGCCGGTCGAGCAGGGCGGCCGGTACGGCTTCGCGGTGCAGGGCGGTCTGGGCATGACCATCCTCGACATCTCGGACCCGGCGCGGATGCGTCAGGTGGGCCACGTGGACCTGCCGCCGTCGGTGGCGGGCACCGAGGGCGACAACATCGACGTGTCGCAGTACGAGAAGACCGGGATGATCTACCTCTCCGGGTACCCGCTGACCGAGGACTGCTACGAGCCGTACAAGCCGATCTACCAGATCGACGCGCGGGACGTGGCCAACCCCCGAATCGTCGGCCAACTACCCCGACCCACGCCGCCGAGGTCGGCCGGGATCACCGACTACTGCCAGCGTCGGGGCAGCTTCGGCCCCAAGCGCACCGGCTACTACACCAACCCGGGCCGGCACGACGACGGCACGCTCGTGTACGGCTTCTACAACGCGGGCGCCCAGGTCTTCGACGTCGGGAACCCGGCCCGGCCGGAGATCGAGGCGTACTTCGTGCCGAAGGCGTTCGGCACCAAGACCAAGGACTGGCCCACCGAGGACGGCACCTTCCCGGAGTGGGCGATGGGCAACCAGACGCACGGCGTCTACGTCGAGTGGGACCGCAACGTGGTGTGGGTGCTGACCAATCACGGCATCTACGCGCTGTCGTCCAAGGACGTGCTGGGCAAGCCGAACCTGGGCAAGCCCAAGGAGCCGTTCCGCAACAGTCAGTCCTGATCTCGTCGCGATCGGGTCGTTGCGATCGCCCAGGCCCGGGGTGCCCCGTCGGGGGTGCTCCGGGCCTCGGCGCGTGGTGACGGCGGGTCAGCCGTCCCTACCGTCCTCTTCCCCGTCCTCCTCTTCGCCGCAGACCGCGTCGAAGAACCGCTCCAGGTCCTCCTCCGTGCGGGCGCGGACCAGGATCATCCCGCCGTCGTAGCGGGCCAGCAGGTCGGGGCCGGCGAACCAGCGCACCCGGTTCCCGGGGTCCTCGCACTCGGGATATCCGGGAAAAGCCAACTCGGTGAGTCCCTCCGGGAGTTGCTCCACTTCCTCGGGGGCGAACTCGATCGCCTCGACGAGTTCGTCGTCGAACAGCAGCACTTCGGACAGCACCGTCTCGATCGCCGCGAGCGAGAACCGGGGCAGCCAGGCCGACCACCGTTCCACGTCGGGCTCGGCCAGGCTGTAGCTCGCGATCACCGCGGGATCGTCGCCGTCCGGCCGTATGCCCCACCACGCGACGCCCTGGTTCTCCTCGCGGAACACCAGCACGCCGTCCTCGATGTAGAGCTTGTCCGGTGGCAGCAGCACATCGTGATTGCTCGTCAGGTCCGCGCGCCGCCCCACCAGTTCGTACAGCTCCCGGAGCGCGGTCGGCAACGGGACGCCCAGTCGCGCGGCGCTCGCGTCCAGTTCCGTCGGGTCGTAGCCGTCCGAGGCGCCGATCGCCCGGGACCGGTCGGCGGCGAACGCGCGGATGAACTCCCAGGCTCCGGCCCGATCCGCGAGCGCGGAGGGCAGTGCCGCGTGGATGTCGAAGGTCATGCCCGGACGCTACCGGGTCACCCGCGAGCCGCCCCGGCCCGCCTCGGCCGGCGCCGGCGCGCGTTCCTTGCGCAGATCCAGGAACGCGACCACGAACGCGGCGAGCACGAACCCGACCGAGACCACCAGCCCGTGACGCAGCGGCCCGGCCCAGTCCTGCCCGTGCACGGCCGCCAGTCGGGAGAAGAAGACCGCCCCCACCGCCGCGATCCCCATCGCCGAGCCGATCCGCTGGCCGGTCTGCAACACCCCGCCCGCCGACCCGCCCTGCGCTGGGGGCACCTCGGCCAGGGTCAGCGTCTGGTTGGGCGAGATCACCATTCCGCTGCCCAGCCCCGCACACACCAGCGGCGCCACCAGCGCCCAGCCGGCTCCCTCCCCGGGCACCTCGTACACCGCCAGGATCGCGCCGCCCAGGCCGACCGCGACCAGCACCAGGCCGCCGGTCACCAGCGCGTGTCCGAAGCGGTTCACCAGGCGTCCGCCGATCGAGGCGCCCACCGCCGAGGCGAGCGCGAACGGGGTGATCGCCACGCCCGCGAGCAGTGCGCTGTAGCCCAGTCCGGACTGGAAGTAGAGGGTGAAGACGAAGAAGATCGAGGTGAATCCGGCGAAGTAGAACAACATCACCAGCAGGCCCAGCGTGTACGAACGCACCTTGAACAGCGCCAGGTCGACCACCGGCTTGCGACCGTGTCGGCCCTGGCGGATCTCCCACAGCACGAAGAGACCGAAGAACGCCGCCGCGACCGGCACCAGCAGCCACTTCGCGGGCCCCTTCCACTGGCGTTCCTCGACCAGCGGAAGCAGCAGCGACACCACGCCGGAGCCGAGCAGGAGCACGCCGATCGGGTCGAGTTCGCGCAGACAGGCCCGATGCGCGTGGTCGGGCCCCGGCAGCAGGCGCCAGGCCAACACGAACGCGACGATGCCGATCGGGAGGTTGACGTAGAACACCCATCGCCAGCCCTCTTCGGCGCCGAACGCCTTGATGATCAGGCCGCCGAGCAGCGGGCCGACGGCCGTGGAGATGCCGATCACCGTGCCGAACATGCCGAACGCGCGGCCGCGTTCGCGGCCGGAGAACATCTGCTGGATCAGCGCGGACACCTGCGGTGTGAGGATGCCGCCGGCGATGCCCTGGAGCAGTCGGGCCAGGACCAGCCACTGCGAGGTCTGCGCCGCGCCGCACAGCGCGCTGGCGCCGGTGAACAGCGCCAGGCCGGTCATGAACATCATCCGGCGACCGCGCGCGTCGCCGATCCGCCCGGCCGGTACCAGGGCGAGTCCGAAGGTCAGCGCGTAGCCGGACAGCACCCACTGGATCTCGCTCTCGCTCGCGCCGAGGCCCTCGCGGATGGACGGCAGCGCGACGTTGACGATCGACACGTCCAGCAGGGTGATGAACCCCGCGATCAGACAGACCGCGAGCGCCTGCCACCGATGCGGATCGGGCTCGTCGCGCTCGGTCACCGTCCCACACCCCTCCTCCGCAGCCACCGCGATGGTGGCCATCCGAAGGACGGTGCCCACATTCCCCACCCGCAAGGCCGCCGCCCGGGTGACCCGTCGATCCCGGGCGGTCCGCTCGCCTGCCGCCGCCCGGCGGTCGACCGTACGCGGGCCCTCCCGCCCGCGCCCGATCCGGGTCAATACACGAGCGTCACCGCGACCGGAAGGTGATCGGACGCCGTCGACGGCGGCGCGTCGACGGCCGCGACCCGCAACCGCGGGTCCACCAGGACCTGGTCGATCTCCTGCTTCGGCTCATCCGCCGGATAGGTCCGCAACGGCCGCACCCGGCCCAGGCCGTCCACGAGTCCGCGCCCGGTGAACGCCCGCATCTGGGGGCTGTCGATCGTCGCGTTCATGTCGCCGAGCACCACCACCGGCGCCGACGCCCCCAACCGCACGGCGAACGCCGCGGCCCGCTCCGCCTGCTCCTGCGGGACCTTGTCGTCGGCGTCCTGGAGATGAGTGGACACGACGCCGACGAGCTTCCCGGGCGCCGCCTCGATCACCACGCCCAACGCCTGCGCACCGGTCGGCGCACCACCGGCGGGCAACTTGATCGACTCCAGGTGCCGGATCGGCTTGCGGGTCAGCACCGCGTCGCCCCACTGCGGGTCGGCCGCCGGCGCGAACCGGTAGGGCAGGTCGAGCCGGCGCGCGAGCAGGGTCAGCACGTCGTGGCCGCCGTTGAGGAACCAGGCCCGGTCCACCTCGTTGAGCACCAGCACATCCGGCTTCAACGCCCGGATCGTGTCCGCCGTGCGATCCGGGTCGAACCGCCCGTCGACGCCGTACCCCATGCGGATGTTGTACGTGACCACCCGCATCGTCCCCGCCGCCACGTCCGGCTCCGGCGCCGACCCGGCACCCGGGCGCAGCCCGAACGCGGCGAGGGCGATCAGTACGGGGAAGACGGTCGCCAGCGCGAGTGGCGCGTGCACGCGCTCGGCCAGGGACGGCGGCGGCGGGAGTTCCCGACCCCGATCCGCCTTGCGTCCGGCGGGACCGCCGACGGCGGGTGCTCCCGGTCGGCTGCCCGCACGACCGGTGGCGGGCTTGGCGCCGGGACGTGCGCCGGGCCGGTGGCCGGGTCGCTGCGCGGGCCGGCCGGCGCGGGTTCGGCCGCCGAGCGGGACGTCGGACCGGGCGCCGCCGTGCCCGCCGCCGTGCCCGCCGCCGTGCGCCACGGTCCGGCCCCGACCACGCACCGGCGCCCGGGCGGGCACGGGCGCGGCCTCCGGCTCGGGCTCGGGCGCGGTGGGTGTGCGCCGGTCCCGTACCGCCGCGAGGCCGGCGGGCACCGCGAGCGCGAGCACCCCCAGGAGCAGCACCCGCCCGCGAGCCAGTACGCCGATCTCGATGTCGTAGCGGGCATAGTGCAGGAAGGTCAGCGCGAAGAAGCCGACCATGCTCCAGGCCGGCGCCCAGCGCACCGCGGGCCGCGTCCGCGCGGCGGCGTCGCCCAGGACCAGACCCAGGCCGAGCACGCCCAGCGCCTGCCAACCGGCCGCGCCGGTGGGGGCCAGGCCGACGACGCCGTCGTGCGCGCTCGTCTCCAGGTAGCCCGCGCCGGCCACGCCGGCGATCAGCAGCGCCAGACCCACTGGCAGCACCCACACCCCGCGCAGCCGGGACACCGGCACCGCGAGCGCCCATGCGGCCACCAACACCGGTACGCCCCATCGTGGTTCACCGGCGGCGGCATGTGCGACACCGACGTTGCCGAACAACACGCCGGTGAGGAACAGCGCGGGACCGAACACGGCCCACAACACCGGCCCGGGCGCGGGTACGGCCGGGGCCTGGATCCACACCTGCGCGGCGACGAACACCACGGCGAGCGTGCCCAGTACGGCCCAGCCGCGCCAGACCTCCAGCCACATCGGGTCGAGGGTGCCGAGCCCGGCGTGCAGCGCGACCGCCGCCGCCAGGCCGGCCGGCACGCCCACGCTCGCGTCCCAGCCGGTGTGCGCGACCGCGATCAGCCAGCACAGCGCGGCGACCAGCGCCAGGCACGCGAGGTAGAGCTGCGCGTCGCCGCCGTCGGTGAACTGCAGCCACAGCCGCAGCATCACCATGGCCACGCCGGCCAGGACCGCGACCGGTCGTCCGCCGACCCGACGGCACAGCGGCACCACCGCGAAGGCGACCGCGAACCACGCGATCGCGAACAGGCCCAGTTGTTCGGCGGGAGTGGCCCCGGCGTCGCCGTACACGGTGATCAGCGAGGGCAACCACACCCGCAGGATGTCGACCAGAAAGACGATCCCCAGAGCGATCACGATCACAGGCACGCGTAACCCCCGTCTCGATGGCGGGGTCAGCATAGAGCGGCGAAACACCGTTCGGGAGGCCACTTCCGGCGATGGATCAGCCGGTCCTCACCCGGGCAAGCAGCGCCCGGGCCATCGACCGCTCCACGGGCCGGGGCGGTCAGGCGCGTGGGGGAACCGCGTGGGTGAGTGTGGTCAAGGCCGCGGAGATGCCCGCGCGTACCTCGGGGTCGGCGATCAGGCCGTCCGGGCCCACCGCGTCGCGGGCCACGCCGACGCGTACGCAGGCCGATTCGACGACGTCGGCTCCGGTGTAGCCGAGCACGACGCGCAGCGACTCGTGTGCCTTGGCCGCGCCGTTCGGGTTGGTGGACGCGTTGATCCAGGCGACCGGCTTGTCGCTGGTCTCCACGCCGCCGACGGTCCAATCCAGCAGGTTCTTGAACGAGCCGGGCAGCGCACCGGCGTATTCGGGGGTGGAGAACAGCACCGCGTCGGCGGCGTCGATCGCGGTCCGCAACTCGACCACGGCGGGCGGCAACGGTTCGCGGTCCTCGTCCGGGTTGAAGTGCGGCAGCGCGTGCAACTGGTCGAAGACGATGGTCTCGACCCCCTCCGGCGCGACCGCCCGCGCGGTCCGCACCAGCGCGGAATTGGTGGACTGCGCCCGCAACGACCCACTGATCAAGAGCACCCGACGATTGGCTGTCATGGCCGGTCAAGGTAGCACCGCACGGGTACTAGTCTCACCTCATGCATACGCCGGTCGAGAAGGTCGCCGAGGCGCTGCGCGCGCTCGGCGGCACGGGAGAGATTCGGGAATTCGCCGAGACGGTGCCGACCGCGGCGGCCGCCGCCGAGGTACTGGGCTGCGACGTGGGCGCGATCGCGAACAGCCTGGTGTTCTCCGCCGACGGCCAACCGCTGCTGGTGGTCACCAGTGGGGCGCACCGGGTGGACACCCGGGTCGTCTCCCGCCTGCTCGGCATCCGCAAAATGCGCCGGGCCGACCCGGAGTTCGTGCTCTCGGCCACCGGCCAGGAGGTCGGCGGCGTGGCCCCGGTCGGCCACCCGTTCCGGATCCGCACCCTGGTCGACACCTGGCTGGACAAGCACGAGGTGGTCTGGGCCGGGGCCGGCGACCACAACCACATGTACCCGACCACGTACGCCGAATTGTTGCGGATGACGGGTGGTACGGCCGCGGACGTGGAGGCGTAGCGATTCAGCGGCCGGTCCACTCGGGTGCCCGCTTGCCCAGGAACGCGGCGACGCCTTCCTTCATGTCCTCGGACGCGGTGATGCTCGCGAACCCCTCCGCGGTGCTGCTCCACCCCAGCTCGTCGTCGGCCGCGACCACGTCCTCGACCGCCTTCAGGCTCGCGCGCACCGCGACCGGGCCGTTCGCGCAGATCCGCTCGGCCGACTCGAGGGCGCCCGCCAGCGCCTCGCCCGGCTCGGTCACCCGGTTGACCACGCCCGCCTGGTACAGCCGTTCGGCGGGCAACGGGTCGCCGACCAGGAGCATTTCCTTGGCCAGATTCAGCGGCAGCGCCCGGGGGGCCCGGAACGTGCCGCCGCAGATCGCCATCAGTCCGCGCTTGACCTCGGGCAGTCCGAACCGCGCCGTGCTCGATGCCACCACCAGGTCGCACGCGAGCACGATCTCGAAGCCGCCGCCCAGCGCGAACCCCTCCACTGCGGCGATCAACGGCTTGCTCCGCCGCCTGCGGATCACCCCGTACTCGCCGCCGCGTTCACCCTTGGGGCTCAGCCCGGCGGCCAGATCGGTGCCGGCCGAGAAGACCGTCGGGGTGCCGGTCAATACCCCGATCCACAGCTCCGGATCGTCTTCGAGGAGGTTGAGCGCCGCCTCGATCCCGTCGGCCACCCGCTGATCGATGGCGTTGCGCTTGGCCTCCCGCCGGATCGAGACGACCAGCACCCGTCCGCGCCGCTCGGTGGTCACCGTCATGGCAGGCTCCTTCACGATCGATCGACTCTCGCCTCCGGATGATCTCTAGCCCAGGTCGACAACCATCACAAGAGCGACCGCGCCCGCGCGGGACCGATCGGGCCCGGTCACGCCGGCCTGCGCACGATCGTCTCCCAGTGGGTCCAGATGCCCGCCGGCGGGTCGCGGCGTTCGGTGTGTTCCGCGCGCAGCGGCAGTACCGGTTCGAAGTCGCGGAGCAGGGACTCCAGTTCGAGTCGGCCGTAGTAGTGCACGACGAGGCCGGCCTTGAAGCCCTCCAGGTAGCGGAAGGTTCTGCCGCCGTCCTTCGTGACGTCCAGCACCTCGTGTGCCTCGACCGCCTCGGTCTCGGCGGAGGCGGTCCGCAGCGCGAGCAGGCCGCCGGGGGCGACCCGGGCCAGCGAGCCGCGCAGCAGTTCGCGGGCGGCGTCGCGGGTGCCGTGCTGGTGCACCTGGATGCCGATCACCAGGTCGTAGCGTCGACCCGGCGGCAGATCCTCCTGGGTGCCGTGCACCAGGGTCGACTCCGGGGCGCGGGCGGCCAGTTGCTCCAGTGCCAGGCGGGAGGGGTCGACGCCGACCAGGTCCAGGCCCGCCTCGGTCAACGGGATCAGGTTGCGTCCGTTGCCGCAGCCGATCTCGACGCCCGAGGTGCCCGGCGCGGCCACCGCGAGGATGCGGTCCACGAACGGATCGGGTCCGGCGTCGGCGTACATCCCGTCCGCGTAGGCGTTGTCCCAGAAGTCCACGGCGAGCCGATTCGCGTCCATGGGATCGAGCCTGACAGATCGAACCCGGCGATCGGGCGACGACAAACCGGCCACGTTCGCACCGACCGGGTGGATGTACGACCGCCTCGAAGGCCGCTCGCGCCCACCCGCTTCGCGCCCCACTCGCATCCGCACACCCACCCGCCACCTCGGCCCCAGGCTCGCGAGTTCGCGCGGCCGGCCGAATTTCCCGCCCGGCACGACGCGTGGCGGGACCTCGGGTGCCGGGCCTCTTGCCGTGGGGTATCCCCATGCAGTACAGCTCGATATGTCGGTCGTGCGTTGGCTTTCTGCCACCTCGCCAGACGCGAGATGGCCGACCGGAAAGCCGATGGGTGATCTTTTCGACCACCACGGGGAGGGCATGGATGCCGACGAGCCAGGATCCGATGATTTTGCGTCGGCGCTTACGCGACAAGCTGCGGCGACTTCGCGAAGCGGCCGGATTGACCCAACGCGATGTGGCGACCCGTCTGGAATGGTCGCTTTCGAAAGTGATCCGCATCGAATCCGGCGGCGTGGGGGTGACCGTCACCGATCTGCGGGCGCTGATCCAGCAGTACGGCATCACCGACCGCACCCGGGTGGACGAACTCCTGGCCCTGGCCAGAGGCGCACGGCGACGCACCCCGTGGAGTGCGTATCGCACGATCGTCTCCCCGGCCCTGCTCACCTTCCTGGGCTATGAGTCCTCGGCCACGCTGATCCGCAACTTCGAACCGCTGCGCATCCCCGGCCTGTTGCAGACCGAGGGGTACGCGCGGGCGATCCTGGAACACCTCAGCCCGGGCCGGCACGTCGACGAGCAGGTTCGGCTGCGCCTGGACCGGCAGCGGATCCTGCAGAACGGCGAGGACGAGCCGCTGTTGAACTTCGTGATCGACGAAGGTGTGCTGTATCGCCCGGTCGGCGGGGTTTCCGCGATGTGCGAGCAGTTGCGCCATCTGCTGACGGTCCGGGAATACCCTCGGGTCTTCGTACGGATCGCGCCGCTGAGCGCCGGACTGAATTCGATCGTGAATCTCGGCTACACGATCTTCGAGTTCCGCGATCCCGAGGACGGTCTGGTGCTCTCCGTCGAGGGTCCCGAGGAAAAGCATCTGACCATTCGGGAGAATTCGGAGGTCGAGGCGCCGTTGAATTACCTGGAGGATTTCTGGCGACTCGAACAGATCGCCCATCTCGATCAGGCGGAGGAGTTGATTCGACGAGCGCTCGACCATCTCTCCGCGGGTTCTACCGGGATACCCGGGCCGCACCCGTCAGCGTCGTGAACAGCCGCCACTGGGCTCCGGCGAATCGCAGCCGAGGACCGATTGCCGACTGCTTCGAGTCGCGCACGAGTACACCGTCGAGGACCGCGACCTCGAGACAGTTGCCTCCGCCGCTCTTCGAACTCTTGCGCCATGCGGGAGCGTCGGCCTGAGCTCGCATTTGTCACCCATCCTCAAAAGCCGGCGGCGACCGTCGAGGCATCTCTCCCGCCCGCCTCGCGGAGCAGGGGCATCGACGTGTGCCGTGATCACGGCACGTACCCTCGCGGCTTGCCGAGAGGTAGTCAAGTCGGCACGTCAAGGCACTCCCCCGAATGTACGAACACGTTCGATCGAGCCCTTCGGCCGACCTTTCGCGGCCATCCCCGGGCTGCGGTCGACTGCTCGCGATCAGGCCAACTCGCCGATGAAGGACCCTAGTTGGGTCAGATTGCGACACTCGATCATGGAAATCCGCCGACCGTACACGCTCGCGATCGAGTCGCCGGTGTCCCAGTCGCGCTCCGGTTCCGGGTTGAGCCACCACGCGTGCCGGGCCGGCGCCACCATGGCCTCGATGGCGGCCAGGGCCGGGTCCTGATAGTTGTTCCGCGCGTCGCCCAGGATCAGCAGCGAGGTCTTCGGCCCGATCACGTCGCCGTAGCGCTCCACGAAGACTCGGAACGCGTGTCCGTAGTCGCTGTGTCCGCTCAGCCGCACCAGATTCGCCTCGGCGGTCAGTCGGCGCATCGCCTCCGTGACGTCCCCGCCCGGTCGCTCGAAGAACCGGGTCACCTCGTCCACCGTGTCAATGAACGCGAACGCCCTTACCCGGGCGAACTGTTCACGCAGCGCGTAGGCGAGCATCAGGGTGAAATGGGCGAACGAGGCGACCGACTCACTCGCGTCGCACAACACCACCAGTTCGGGCTTGTGCGGCCGGCGCGGCCGGTGGTGGGTGGTCAGCGGCACGCCGCCGGTGGACAACGACGCGCGCACCGTGCGGCGGAAGTCGAGACGGCCGTGCCGGCCCGCCCGTTGACGGATCGTCAGCCGGGTGGCCAGGCGCTGCGCGAGCGGTTGGATCTCCCGGCGCAGCGCGATCAGGTCGGTCCGGCTCGCGCGCAGGATGTCGAGGTTCTCCACCGCCGGCTTGACCGCGGTCTCGGCGACCCGGTCGACACCGCGTTCCTCGGCGAGTCGACGGCGTACGTCGGCGAGGACGTGCCCGTTCAGCCGGTCCATCCGGGTCTGGATCATCCGTCGCGCGTTGCGTTCGGCCACCCCGCCCGGGAGTTCGCCACCCAGCACCGCGCGCAGCAGGCCCGCCATCAGCGTTCGCGGGTCCAGGGCGCGACCGACCATGTTCGCGGACCACGAGGGCCCCGAGGACCCGTCGAAGGCGCCGAACCGCCCGACCGCCTCGCGCGCCAACCGGCGCAGCGCGATGTCGTCCTCGCCGAGCAGGAGTTCGCGCAGCCGGTCGCGGAAGACCTCGGCGTCGGCGACGTCCGGATCTGCCCCGCCCCGCGCCGCGCCGGCCGGTTCCTCGGGCGCCGCGTCCATCGGATCGACCTCGGTCGTCGCCGCCGTGCCCACCGGGAACCACAGTTCGAACAGCGTGTCGAAGACGTCCCGGTGGGTGTGCCGCTTGACCAGCGACGCGGCGTAGGCGGCCCGCAGTGTCTCCCGGTCTCCGAGGTCGAGCACGGTCAACGCGCGGGCGGCGTCCAGCCCTTCGGCCAGTGACACCGGCAATCCGCCGTGCCGCAGTGCCCGGACGAATCCGGTGTGACGGTCCAGGAGGGACATCGGCGATCAGCCGCCGATGCCGGGCAGGCCGAGTTCCTTCGCGGCCCGCGTGTGGTCGGAGGAGTGCTTGAGCACGACGCCGAGCGTGCGCGCGATCGCCTCCTCGTCCAGCACGTCGGCCTCCAGCGCGATCAACGTCCGTGCCCAGTCCAGGGTTTCGGCGATGGACGGCGCCTTCTTGAGTTCCAACGCGCGCAGCGACGCGACGGTGCGGACCACCTGTTCGGCGAGTTGCGCGCGGATGCCGGGCACCCGGGTGAGCACGATGTCCCGCTCGCGCTCCGGCGTCGGGTAGTCGATGTACAGGTACAGGCAGCGCCGCTTGAGCGCCTCGCTCAGCTCGCGCGTCGCGTTCGAGGTGAGCACCACGAACGGGCGCCGTGAGGCGGTGATCGTGCCCAGCTCGGGAATGGTGACCTGGAAGTCGGAGAGCACTTCCAGCAACAGCCCCTCGACCTCGACGTCCGCCTTGTCCGTCTCGTCGATCAGCAGCACGGTCGGCTCGTCCCGACGGATCGCCGTCAGCAGCGGCCGGGCCAGCAGGAACTCCTCGGCGAAGATCCCGGCGCGCGCCTCGTCCCACCCGTCCACGCCCGCCTGGATGCGCAGCAGTTGTTTGCGGTAGTCCCACTCGTACAGCGCCCGGGACTCGTCCAGGCCCTCGTAGCACTGCAACCGGATCAGCTCGGCGGAGCCGGCCGCGGCGACCGCCTTGGCCAGCTCGGTCTTGCCGACCCCCGCCGGCCCCTCGATCAGCAGCGGCTTGCCGAGCGCGTCGGCCAGGAAGACGGCGGTCGCGATGCCGGGGTCGGTCAGGTAGTCGACGGCGCCGAGCCGACTGCGGGCGTCCTCGGGCGAGGCGAACATCGTCATGGTGGTGCACTCCTCGCGGTCCGCGGCCTGCCGATGCGCCGGATCCGGCCGGCTGCCCTCTCAAGCTACAAGAGGCCCTCCGCGCCGACGCAACGGCGTGGCCGTACCGCCCGAATCGCCACCCGATGCACCTGACAGACCGTCACATGCCCGACCCCCGACGCCGAACGGCCGACATGTGGGGAGTTCTCCGCTCTTCCCGGGTCGGCTCCACCGGGCAGGCCGGACCCGGCGGGCGGGCGCCGTCCGCGTCCTCCACCGAGGCGCCCGTCGCACCGCGTGCCGGTTCCGGCGACGACGCCCCACCGCTGCCCCGGTCGTCCCGGCGACACCACCGCTTCCTCCCGCACCCGCGGTCCCGCAGCCGATCGCCCCGCCGCTGGTAAAACCCCGGCAAGATGAGGGGTTTCCACCCTCCGGCAACCGGTGGCCCGCTGCTAGCTTCCGGACCGTGGCGACCTTTGTGATGCATGGCACGCGAGTTCTCGCGGTGGGCATGAGCGGAGAGGCGGTCAAGGCCCGGAACGGGACGATGATCGCCTATGACGGACGGATGACCTTCAAACGACTGTCGGGTGGGGGCGAGGGCCTGCGCGGCATGGTGACCCGTCGTCTCACCGGTGAGGGCATGACCCTCATGGAGGTGAGCGGTGAGGGCACCTGTTGGTTCGCCGACCGGGCCACCGAGATCAATCTCGTCCAGCTGACCGGCGAGACACTGCACGTCGAGTCGAGCAACCTGCTCGCCGTCGACCAGAGTCTGCGCACCGGCACCGAGTTCACCGGTCTCAGCGGCGCGACCAGCGGCCAGGGTCTGTTCACCACGACCGTGTCCGGTCAGGGCACGGTCGCGGTCACCTCCGACGGGCCGGCCATCGTACTGCGGGTGTCGCAGAGCGAACCGCTGTCGGTGGACCCGGGGGCGTATGTCGCGCACACCGGGCAACTCCGCAAGGAGTTCGTCAAGGACGTCAACTGGCGCACCTTCATCGGCGAGGGATCCGGCGAGAGCGTGCAGCTGCGCTTCCAGGGCGAGGGGCTGGTCTACGTACAGCCCACCGAGCGGCAGACCATCGGGGGCCAGACGTGACGTTCGACCAGGTCAACTCCAAGATGATCGAGGCCACCGTACGTCCGGGGCAGACGCTGTACTGCCTGCGCGGCGCGATGTTGGCCTACCGGGGCGAGGTCTCCTTCACCCCGACCACCACCGGAGCCCAAGGCGTCGGCGGGATGATCGGACGGCGGCTGGCGGGCGAGTCGGTACCGCTGATGAAGGCCGAGGGCGACGGCACGGTGATGTTCGGCCACGCGGGCCGGCACGTGCACCTGATCCAGATCACCGGGGACACCCTGCATGTGGAGGCGGACCGGCTGCTCGTGTTCGAGGACTCGTTGCAGCAGGGCACGATGTTCATGGGTTCGCAGGGCGGCGTGCGCGGCATGATCCGCGGCCAGGTGACCGGCCAGGGGCTGTTCACCACGACGCTGACCGGCCACGGCTGGTGCGGGGTGCTCGCGCACGGCGGCGTGATCGAGTTGCCGGTCCAGCCGGGCCGCTCGATCCACGTCGACCCGCAGGCATATGTGGCACATCGCGGCCGAATCGACAACCGGATCGGTGCCAACGTGGGTTGGCGCGACGTGATCGGACGCGGTTCCGGCGAGGCGTTCCAATTGGAACTGTCGGGCACGGGCACGGTCTACGTCCAGGCGAGCGAGGAGAAGTTGTGACCGCCCTCGGTTCCGGCCCCGCGGTGTTCGACGCACGAACGCTGCCGGAGGACGACAACGTCAATCCGTACGCCTTCTGCGTGGCACTCGACGGCGAGTGGTTCGTGCAGAAGGGCAAGATGATCGCCTATTACGGGCGGATCAAGTTCGAGGCGCTGGGCGTCGGCGCGCTCGACCGGTTGGTCACCGCGAACTTCAACTCGCCGCTGTACATCCAGGACTGGATCGTCGCGCAGGGCAAGGGCCGGTTGTTGCTCGCCGACCGCGGCTTCGACGTCAACTCGTACGACCTGGAACTGGGCAACCTGACCATCCGGGCGGCCAACCTGCTCGCGTTCCAGCCCGGCCTGGACCTGAAGCAGTCGATCGTGCCGGGGTTCGTCACCCTGATCGGCACCGGCAAGTTCGTGGCCGCCTCCAACGGCGCGGTGCACTTCGTCGAGCCGCCGATCCGGGTGGACCCCGAGGCACTGCTCGGCTGGGCGGACTGCCCGACGCCGTGCCACCACTTCGACACCAAGTACATGCGCGGCGCGCTGGGCATGGCGCGGCGGTTGACCGGTCTGGGCGGCGCGTCCGGCGAGGAGCACCAGTACGACTTCGTCGGTAGCGGAACGGTGCTGATGCAGTCCTCGGAGATCTCCATCGACCCGAATCTGATCCCGACCCAGGCCGCGGCGGCCAACCAGCCCGCCGGGCAGCAGGGCACGCCGGGGATTCCCGGGCTGCCCAACCTGCCGGGACGGCTGGGGCGCCTGTTGCAATGAGTCCGGCGCGGCGGGAACCGGCGACGGGGCCGCGCCGTTGAGCAGGGGAGGCCCTTTACTGGGGACGGTGAAGGGCCTCGCCAACGCTTCGGGCACGATCGCGCGCCATCGGGGCCGCGCGCCGGGACGCGGTGTGCGGGGTCGTGCGGAAGCGCACTCGGGCCGCAGGCACGCGTCACCGGGGGCCGCGCGGGCGGATGCGGTGTGCGGCACGCTCAGAGCTGATCGGCCAGGTCGCTGGCCGCCGCCACCTCGCGCAGCAGTTGGACCAGTACGCCGACCCCCTCGTGGTCCGCGTCGGCCCGCCAGAAGGCGGTCACCGCGACGTCCGGCGCCCCCGTCAGCGGGACCTGGACGACCCCGCGCACGGGACGCTGCCGGGCCCACCCGCGCGGCGACAGGCCCACCCCCTGGCGATCCACCACGCGCGCGATCACGTCGTCCACGCTGCCGTACGCCTCGACGATCTCGGTCGCCCCCGACCGCCGCAGCGCCTCGGTGACGCGGGTGAACAGCCGGGGGTGCGGTTGCCGCGGCCACACCACGACCGGCTCGCCGCTGCCGACCAACTCGGTCAGGTTCACCGACGACCGCCCGGCGAGCGCGTGTTCCTGCGGGAGCAGCGCGACGAAGGCGAACGTACCGACCCGCGCGGACTCGAAGCCCGGGCCCAGGTCCGGCAGCCAGCCCAGCCCCGCGTCCAGGACACCCTCGCGCACGTCGGCCACCTGACGGGCGGTCGGCTCGCTGGTCCACTGCACGCGCAGCGCCGGGTGGCGGATGTGCAGCGCGGAGATCGCGGCGGACACGAGTGATGGGCCCAGGCCCGAGGTATATCCCACGCGCACCTGATCGGCGTCCCAACTGGCCCGCCGACGCACCTCGGCGCACGCGTCGTCGAGCACCCGCAACGACTCGTCGAGCCGACTGCGGAACACCTCGCCCAGCGGCGTGAGCGCCACCGGCAGCGAGGATCGGTCCACCAGTCGGGTGCCCAGTTGCTGCTCCAGACGGCGCACCGCCTTGCTGACCATCGGTTGGGACAGGTACAGCCGTGCCGCGGCCCGGCCGAAGTGCCGTTCCTCGGCGACGGCCAGGAAACATCTCAGGTCGCGCAGTTCCATGGATACCCACCTATGCCGTGTCGGCATAACGTTAGCAAGAACAGGGGCTTGGCTGACGACCCGTCAGCAGGTTTCCTGGAGAGCGCAGGGTCCACGCGCAGCAAGCGGGGCCACCGCCGCCACCGAGGCCCACCGCACGTGCACCTAGGAGCAGGTCATGACGCTTGAGATCCCGCGCATCATCTCCGTGGACGACCACGTGGTCGAGCCCCCGGACCTGTGGACCTCGCGGCTGCCCGCCAAGTACAAGGACCGGGGCCCGCGCGTGGTCCGCGACAAGGCGAAGTTCAACTTCATCGGCGGCGTGTTCTCCTACGAGCGCGGTGTCGAGGACGGCGAGTGGTGCGACTGGTGGCTGTACGACGACCTGGTCTACCCGTTCCCCAAGCTCTCGGCCGCGGTCGGCTTCGACACCCTGGACGTGACGCCGGTCACCTTCGACGACATTCGGCCGGGCGCGTGGATCCAGTCCGAGCGGCTCAAGGACATGGACGCGAACCACGTGGACGCGTCGCTGTGCTTCCCGAACATCCTGCCGCGCTTTTGCGGCCAGGCGTTCTACGAGCGCGAGGACAAGGAACTCGCGCTGCTGTGCGTGCAGGCCTACAACGACTGGATGATCGACGAGTGGTGCGCGGGTGACGGCAAGGGCCGCCTGCTGCCGATGACGATCATCCCGCTGTGGGACGCGAACCTGGCCGCCGCGGAGGTGCGGCGGTGCGCGGCGAAGGGCTCGTTCGCGGTCGCCTTCTCGGAGAACCCGGTTCCGCTGGGACTGCCGTCGGTGCACGACAAGGACCGCTTCTGGGACCCGTTCTTCCGGGCGTGCGAGGAGACGAACACCATCGTCTGCATGCACATCGGGTCGTCCTCGAAGATGCCGTCCACGTCGCCGGACGCGCCGTTCATCGTCTCCTCGGTGCTGACCTTCCAAAACGCCATGGGCTCGATGGTCGACTACATCTTCTCCGGTGTCTTCGACCGCTTCCCGAAGATGAAGATCGCCTACGCCGAGGGCCAGGTCGGCTGGATGCCGTACGTGATGGAGCGCGCGGACAAGCTTTGGGAGGAGCGCGACGACAACGCGTTCGGCTCGTCGCTGACCCAGAAGCCCAGCTCGTACATCCAGGACCGGATCTACGGCTGCATCTTCGACGACGAGATCGGCCTGCGGAACCGCGACGTGATCGGCATCGACCAGATCTGCTTCGAGGTCGACTACCCGCACGCCGACTCGACCTTCCCGAACACCCACAAGGTCGCCTTCGACATCGCCACGAAGGCGGGTCTGACCCAGGCCGAGTGCGACAAGCTCTTCCGCACCAACGCGATCAAGGCCTTCGGCCTGGAGCGCTTCGGCATCACGAAGTAGCCCACCGCCCAACCCCCGCCGGCCGCACCCCACTCCCCCGGGGCGCGGCCGGCGGCTTCGTTCGTGCGGCGCCCTCGCCGTGGCAACGGCCGCCGCCCGAAGCGAAATCGACGGCGGCCGCCCCAGGGACCGAAGCACTTTCGGGTGGACTACTTGCGGGTGCCGCTCATGTCGGCGTTGCCGGCGGCCTTGGCGACCAGGTCCGGGATCACCTCGGTGAGTTCGGCGGGCGTCCAGCGGGCGCCCTTGTCGATCGTGGGCCCGTTGGACCAGCCCTCGGCGACGCTGATCGAGCTGCCGGTGACGGAGAAGACCCGGCCGGTGACGCCGGCCGAGGCGGGGCTGCCGAGCCAGACCACCAGCGGGGCGATGTGCTCGGGAGCGAGTTGTTCGGCGAGCTTCGCGGCGGCGTCCTCGTCGGCGAAACCTGCCAGGTCCTCGGTCAGCCGGGTGAGCGCGGTGGGGGCGATCGCGTTGACCGTGACGCCGTAGCGGCCCAGTTCCTGCGCCGCGATGATGGTGAAGCCCGCGATACCGGCCTTGGCGGCGCCGTAGTTGGTCTGGCCGACGTTGCCGAAGATGCCGGACGGTGAACTGGTGTTGATGATCCGGGCGTCGACGTGCTCGCCCGCCTTGGCCAGCCCCCGCCAGTACGCCGCCGCGTGGTGCGCGGGCGCGAAGGTGCCCTTGAGGTGGACTCTGATCACCGCGTCCCACTCCGCCTCGGACATGTTGGTCAGCATCCGGTCACGCAGGATGCCCGCGTTGTTGACCAGGACGTCGAGCCGGCCATAGGTCTCGGTCGCCTGCCCGATCAGCGCCTCGGCACCGGCGAAGTCGGAGATGTCGTCGGTGTTGGCCACCGCCTCGCCGCCCGCCGCGACGATCTCCGCCACCACGGCCTGCGCCGGACCCGCCGACGCGCCCGTGCCGTCGCGCGCGCCGCCGAGGTCGTTCACCACGACCTTGGCACCCTCGGCCGCGAACGCCAGCGCGTGCGCCCGCCCGATGCCGTTGCCCGCACCCGTCACGACGACGACGCGTCCCTCGCAGATCCCGCTCATGTGACCCCTCCGATGCTTGTCGACCGCTTCCGACGACCGCTACGGAGGTCACAGTATGTTGAGACCGTTGCCGCGTACATCCTTTGTCGGACCACGCGGTCGAACGACGCGCGCACGGCGCGCGGGTCGCGAAAGGAGCTGCCCCATGGGGAACCTGCCGACCGGACCGGACGAGGTTCCGCCCGGCCTCGCGGAGCTCTACCGGGACCTGCACGCGCACCCCGAACTCTCCTTCCACGAACACCGCACCGCGAACGTGATCGCCGAACGGCTCGACACGGCCTGGACGGTCACCCGGGGCGTCGGCGGCACCGGTGTGGTCGCGGTGCTGCGCAACGGGGACGGACCCACGGTGTGGATGCGCGCGGACATGGACGCGCTGCCGGTCCGCGAGGCAACCGGGCTCGACTACGCGTCGACGGTCACCACCGCGGACGGCGTACCGGTGATGCACGCGTGCGGGCACGACGTCCACGTGACCTGCCTGCTGGGTGCGTGCCAGGTGCTCGCGACCCACCTCGACACGTGGCACGGGACGGTGGTCGCGCTGTTCCAACCGGCCGAGGAGATCGGTCGGGGCGCGCGGGCGATGCTCGACGATGGGCTGCTGGAGCGTTTCCCCCGTCCGGACGTGGTGCTCGGTCAGCACGTGGCCCCCGGGCCGGCCGGGATGCTCGCGCACTGCCCGGGCACGATGCTGGCCGCCGCCGACTCGCTCACCATCCGGCTGCACGGCCGGGGCGGACACGGGTCGCAGCCCGAACACGCGGTGGACCCGGTGGTGATGGCCGCGTCGTTGGTGATGCGGTTGCAGACGGTGGTCTCCCGGACGGTGGGTCCGATGGAGCAGGCCGTGGTCACGGTGGGCCGGTTGCAGGCCGGCACGAAGGACAACATCATCCCGGCCGAGGCCGAACTGGGCGTCAACGTACGCAGCTTCGACGAGGGTGTGCGGGCCCGGGTGTTGGCCGCGATCGAGCGGTTGACGGTTGCCGAGGCGCAGGGGGCGGGCGCGCCGAGGGACCCGGAGATCGAGACGATCCACAACTTCCCGGTCACCGTCAACGACGTGACCGAGACCGAGCGGGTCCGGGCCGCGCACGCGGCGGCGTTGGGCGAGGAGCGGGTCCGGATCATGGGCCCGGCGTCCGCGAGCGAGGACTTCGGCCTGTTCGCGACCGAGGCCGGCGTGCCGTCGGTGTTCTGGATGTTCGGCGGCGACGACCCGGCCGACTTCGGTCCGGACGGTCCGAGCCGACCGGTGGTGGCCAACCACTCGCCGTACTTCGCGCCGGTGATCGAGCCGACCATCGAGACCGGCGTACGCGCGCTCCTGATCGCGGCGGGCGCCTGGCTCGGGTAGCGGCCCTCGACGACGGCCGCCGAGACGGGACCGGCCGCCGGAGGTAGGAACGGCCCCCGATCTCCTCGGAGATCGGGGGCCGTTCGGGGGTCGGATGGGTGCTACGCGCGGCTACGACCACGCGAGCGGTAGATGAACATCAGGGCCACACCGATGCCGATGACGATCGCACTTCCACCGAGCAGTACCGCGGCACTGCCGGGCATCCCGCTGTGCGCGAGGTGCGATCCACCGGATCCGCCGATCCCACCGCCGTCACCACCGCCACCGTTACCGCCGTGGCCGCCGCCCGGGCCGCCGGCGTGGCCACCACCGGCGCCGCCGTGCGGCTTGGTGTGCGCACCGGAGGGTACGGCCGACTTGCTGGCGGAGGGCGAGGCCGAGGAGGAGCCGGACGGACTGGCCGACGGCGAGGCGGACGGCGACACCGACGGGGAAGCCGACGGACTGGCCGAAGGAGACGCGGACGGCGACGCCGACGGACTGGCCGAAGGAGACGCGGACGGGGAGGCCGAAGGCGAAGCCGAGGGGCTCGCGCTCGGGCTGGCCGAAGGACTCGCCGACGGGGAGGCGGACGGGCTCGCGCTCGGGCTGGCCGAAGGACTCGCCGACGGGGAGGCGGACGGGCTCGCCGAAGGCGAAGCGGACGGGGACGTCGACGGAGACGCCGACGGCGAGGCCGACGGGCTGGTCGACGGCGACACGGACGGCGACGCCGACGTGGGTCCGCCGCAGTCCGGCAGGTCACCGTCGAACGGGTACCGGTGGAACTCGGAACCCGACGTCGACTCGTGGATCAACGAACCGGCCGTGAAGAACCGCCCGTTCATCCCCGGCACCGACACGGTCGTGGTGCTCGCCGGGTTGCCCACCAGCACGCTGCCCTGGAACTGGGCAGAGCCCTTGATGGTCACCGACGTGGCCTCGGGGAAGTTCCACAGCAGCCGCTCGCGCAGCCCGGCGGGGATGCTCGTGCTGCCGATGAAGGAGCTGATCACCCGGGTCGTTCCGGTCAGGTTGACCAGGACCGTGGCGGTCGCGGGGATTCCGACGAACGAGATGCCCTGGTCGCCGTTGGTCATGGGATTGGGATTGACCATGTCGAAGTCGACGTTGAACACCTGGAGATCGGACGTACCGTCACCGGTGAACAGCGTCTCGAAGCCCACGTTCGTGGCGGTGCCCGTGGCGGCGCGAAGCCTCCCGTCCGGGAACGCGTAGCAGCTCGAGGAGTCGGTCAACTGGGGCCGCAGCCCGGCGTACGGCGCCGCCGCGGACCCGTCCTTCACCGGGGCGGGCGTCACGGTGCCACCGGTGAAGTTGCCCGCGTAGCGCACCACGCCACTGACCGCTCCCTCCTCGGCGAGCAGGCTCTGGCCGGTCGCGACCGTGAGGTTGCCGCCGACGGTGAGGAAGTCCGTACCGTTGTCGGGGGGCACCCGGGTGCCGACGCCCACGACGCCCACGTTGTAGACGCTGGACCCGGGTGGGGATGTCTTGTTCAAGTCGAAGTTGCCGAGGGCGACCAGCTTGCCCTCGGCCTCCGCGGCGGATCCGCGCACGGACCAGTCACCGCCGACGAACATGTTGATGCCGTTGTCTCGACCCAGGATCGGACCGGAGTTGGGTTCGACATTCGAGGTGTCCGGACAGGTCCCTGGAATACAGGGGCCGAGGCCGCCGGGCAGCGGCTTGGCGAAGCCCATGACAGCGAACACGCAGACGAGGATCACACCGCCGAGGGTGACGACTCCGGACAGCGCGAGGCCCGTCGCGCGGATCCGGGCGTTCGGTTTCCTGTGCATTCATGAAAGATCGGACATAAGTCTACAAATCGTCACAAGGCGCGCAGGAGATTCCCCCGAATGCCTCTTCCGAGGCGGCGCGTCGCTCGTCGTCAACCGAGATGCGTACGGTCCGCCTACGCCGCAGGTATGGGATGTGATCCGCCGGTCCGAATCGGAAACCGGGTACGGAACACGATCGTTGGCGTGGCGAGACGAGGCGGGGAGGGCGCCGCGCGAGGGTCGGCATCGAGCCGCGCGCGGACGGGCCGCCGCAGGGGTCGTGCGTCGCACCCTCGCGTGGCCGGCAGGGTGTCCGTAGCCGTCCTCGCGGTACATCCGAAATCTTGGTGCATGGGAGTCTTCTGTGATCGTCGGACTGGTCACCGCTGTCGCGGCCTCCGCGTGTTACGGCGTCGGGTCGGTGCTGCAAGCGGTCGGGTCGCGGCGATCCGCGCGCGAGGAGGAGGCCAAGCGGGCCGAGCGGGGCGGCGGCACCGCCCAGGTGACCGGGTACGGCGGTCCGAGCCTGTCCTCGACCGCCAAGGCCGCGGTCACGTGGGAGTTCATCGTCGGGACCCTGCTCGACTTCGTCGGCTTCGCGCTGGGCGCGTTGGCCGCTCGGCTGCTCCCGCTGTTCCTGTCCCAGACCATCATCAGCGCGAACCTGGTGATCACCGCCGTACTCGGGATCAAGCTGCTGGGAATCAAGCTGTACCGGGCCGACTGGACCTCGATCGGGGTGGTCTGCGGGGCGCTGGTCCTGCTCGGCATCGCGGCCGGGCCCGAGGGCGACGGGCACAGTCCGCGCGCCACGCACTGGTGGGTGCTGATCGTCACGTTCGTGGTGATCGTCGGCGGCACGGTGCTGGTCCGCTTCCTCGGCGCCAACGGCGCGATCGTCGCGGGCCTGCTCTCCGGACTCGGCTTCGGCGGACTCGGTATCGGCGTACGGATCCTGGACGGCGTCGACCCGTTCGACCTGGGCAAGCTGGCCGCCGACCCGGCGCTGTACGCGGTACTGATCGGTGGCATCGGCGGGATGTACCTGCACACCATCGCGTTGCAGATCGGCTCGGTGAACGGCGCGACGGCGGCGCTCGTGGTCGGCGAGACGGTGGTGCCGGGCGCGGTGGGCGTGCTGTGGCTCGGCGACACCTCGCGGGACGGACTGGCCTGGATGGCCGTGCTGGGCTTCGTGCTCGCGGTCTCCGGCGCGGTGGCCGTCGCGTACTTCGGCAAGCACGAACCGCAGGAGCCTTCCGGCACGCCGGATCCGGATCCCGCCGAGACGCCCGAGGCCGCCGCGCGGGGTTGACCGGGGGCGGCCGGCCCTCAGAGCCGGCCGGCTCCCGCTCGGTCCCGGGCCGCGAGCTCCGCGCCGACCGCCCGCAGCGTGCTCAGCAGCGGCGACGGGCCGTACCCCCGACGGACCGCCGCCATCAGATGCCGACGCGGCGCGGGCGCGGCGATCGGCCGCAGCAGTACGCCGGACGGCAGGGCCGGCTGGGCCAGCCGGGGGATGATCGTCACCCCCAGACCGGCCGCCACCAGCGCCAGTTGAGCGCCGAAGTCGGTCGAGGTGTGCACCAGGCGGGGTTGGAACCCGGCTTGATGACAGGCCGTCAGGAGCAACCCGTGGCACGCGGTCCCGGGCGCGGTGATGATCCAGTCGGCGTCGGCGAGGTCGGCCGCCAGGGACACCTCGGCCCGCTCGGCCAGCGGGTGCCCGCTGGGCAGCGCGATCTCGAACGGCTCGTCCAACAACGGGTGCAGTTCGATCCGCGGATGGTCGGGCGCGGGCATGTCCGGGTGCGTCATCACGACCGCCACGTCCAGTTCCCGGGCGGGCAGCAGCGGGAGCGCCTCCTCGGTCTCGTACTGGACCACCTCGAAGCGCCAGCCCGGATGGCTCACCTTGAGCCGGGCCAGCGCCGGCCCGACCAGGCCGGAGATGCCGGACGGGAAGGCGGAGATCCGGGCCCGGCCGATCCGCCCGTCGCGCTGCGCCGCGAGGTCGGCTCGGGCCTGCTCCAGGCGGGTCGCGATCGCGTCGGCGTGGCCGAGCAGCACGTGCGCCGAGGCGGTCAGGCGTACGCCGCGACCGTGCTTCTCCAGCAGCACCGCGTCCGCCTCGCGGGCGAGCACGGCCAACTGCTGCGAGACGGCGGACGGGGTCAGGTGCAGCGACTGCGCGGCGGCGGCGACGGTGCCGTGTTCGTCGAGCGCGCGCAGAATGTTCAGTCGCTTGAGTTCCATAAAGGAAAACTACCGATTGAAGTCCGGAAAATGTAGATGGACCTGATGGATGGCCGGGCCACACACTTCTGATCATGACCCGTACCGATTCCCTGTGGGCCGCGCTCGTCAGCGTGATCTGGGGAGTGAACTTCGTCGCGATCGACGCGAGCCTCGACGACTTCCCGCCCTTTCTGCTGGCCGCGCTGCGGTTCACCCTCGTCGCGTTTCCGGCGGTGTTGTTCATCAAGCGGCCGAAGACGAGTTGGTGGCTGATCATCGGGGTCGGGCTCACGGTCAACGTGGGCCAATTCGCGTTCCTGTTCAGCGCGATGCACGCGGGGATGCCGGCCGGGTTGTCCTCGGTGGTGATCCAGTGCCAGGCGATGTTCACCGTGCTGTTCGCGGTGGTCATGCTGCGCGAGATCCCGGGCCGGACCCGGCTAATCTCGCTCGCGGTGGCCGCCCTCGGGATGGGCGTGATCGCGTTCGGGCGGGGCCAGGGCGCGTCGTTGTGGCCCTTCGTACTGGTGATCGGCGCGGGGGCGTCCTGGGGCTTCGGCAACATGCTCACCCGGAAGGCGGGCATCCCGGGCGGCACCGGCCTGGTGGTGTGGTCCGCGCTCGCCGCACCGCTTCCGCTGCTGGCTCTGTCGCTGACGGTGGAGGGCCCCGGCCGGGACCTGGACGCGCTCACCTCCGCCTCCTGGAGCGGCGTCGGCGGCCTGGCCTTCACCGTCGTACTGTCCTCCTGGCTCGGCTACGGCCTGTGGTTCGCCCTCCTGGGCCGCCGCTCCGCCTCCGCCGTGGCCCCCTACGGCCTCCTCGTCCCGATCGTCGGCATCGTCACCGCCTGGGCCATCCTCGGCGAACGCCCCGGCCGGCTCGAATCCCTCGGCGCCGCGATCGTCCTCATCGGCATCGGCCTGGCAACCTTCACCGGCACCCCCAAGCCGCCCCCGACCACCCCCACCGCGTCGTCCACCAACCTGCCACTCCCCCCACTCCCCCTCGAAGCCACCGGCGGCACCCGAACCTGACCCGACCTCGCGGGCGCCGATGGCCGGCCTCGAGCCACCCTGGATTTCGGAACATATTCAACGAATGGCGGCTGCGCTCCACCCCAACGAGGCCGCCGAGGTCCCGCGTGCGGACCCGCGACCGGCACTGGCCGGCACCCGGATTCCGGATCGGATATCATTGACGCAATAGATGATATCAACGGAGGTGCATCGATGGCTCGAACCGTGATCGACCTCGACGACGATCTGGTCGCCGCCGTGGCCCAGGCCTTGGGAACCGGCACGAAGCGGGAGACGGTCAACACCGCCCTCCGCGAAGTCCTGGACAATCGGCGGCGTGCACTCGCGCTCACTCGGTTGCGTGCGGCGGCCGACGCCGATGCCTTCGACCTCGATGTCCTCGAGGACAAGCGAAACTACCGTCGGTGAGCGCCGCGCAATTCCTGATCGACACCAGCGCGCTCGCGCGATTCATGCGGGGTGACGCCGAGCAATTCGGCTGGGACCAAGCCGCCGGGGCCGGCCTCATCGCGACCTGCCCCATCACCGAACTCGAATTCTTCTACAGCGCCCGTACGGCGGCGGACCGGGCCCGGGGCATCGAGGACATGCGGCTGCTGTTCGGCTGGGTTCCGGTGGACGACCGGGCGTACGACCGCGCCTGGCAGGTCCAGGGCGAACTCACCGATCGGGGGCATCATCGCAGCGCCGGAGCCGTGGATCTGGTCGTCGCGGCCACGGCGGAACTCCAGGGCCTGACACTCCTGCACCGCGATCGAGACTTCGACTGCATCGCGGCCGTTACCGGGCAGGCACTCCAGTGGTACGGCCCGGCGGCCGGCAAGTAGCGTCCGGGGGCGGGGACTCGCCGGCGCCCGTGTCGGCCCGGCGGGAATGGATCGACCCCGCCACCGGTCGTCCCGGTGCGGGGTCGTCACGCGCGCGAAGGGGCCTGGAAGGCGCCCCCGTGCGCTACTTGCGCTTGTTGATTTCCGCTTCGAGTTGCGGCATCACCTTGAACAGGTCGCCGACCACGCCGTAGTCGACCAGGTCGAAGATCGGCGCGTCCTCGTCCTTGTTGATCGCCACGATGGTCTTCGAGGTCTGCATGCCCGCGCGGTGCTGGATCGCGCCGGAGATGCCCACCGCGATGTAGAGCTGCGGCGAGACCTGGGTGCCGGTCTGGCCGACCTGGTGGCTGTGCGGGTACCAACCGGCGTCCACCGCCGCGCGCGAGGCACCCACGGCCGCGCCGAGCGCGTCCGCGACCGACTCGATCACGTGGAAGTTCTCCGCGCCGTTGACGCCGCGGCCACCCGAGACGACGATGTCGGCCTCGGTCAGCTCCGGGCGGTCGGACTTCTCGCGCGGGGCGCGCGAGACGACCTTGGTGCCGGTGGCGGCGGCGCTGAAGTCCACCGTCACGGCCTCCACGGCGGGGGTGGCCGGGGCCTCCTCCGGGGTGGCGGCGTTGGGCTTGACGGTGATGATCGGGGTGCCCTTGGTGACGTGCGCCTTGACCTGGTAGGTCGCGGCGAACACCGACTGCTCGGTGACCGGGCCGTCGGCGCCGGCCTCGACGTCGACGGCGTCGGTGATCAGGCCCGACTCCAGACGCACCGCGACGCGCGCCGCGATCTCGCGGCCGTCGGCGGAGGAGGCGACCAGGATCGCGCCCGGCTCGCCGCTCTCGGCGATCCGGGTGAGCGCGTCGACGGCCGGGGCGACGAGGAAGTCGTCGACCTCGGGAGCGTCCACGACGTAGACCTTCTGCGCGCCGTACTTGCCCAGTGTCTCGGTGGCGCCCTCGGCGCCCTTGCCCAGGAAGACCGCGGCGGGCTCACCAAGGCGGCGGGCCAGCGTGAGCAGTTCCAGGGTCGGCTTGCGGACCGCGCCGTCGGCGTGGTCGACGAGAACGAGAATCTCGGCCATGTGGGGTTCTCTCCTTGTCCGGTACAGCCCGGATTTCTCCGGCCGGGTTGCGATGCTTGGTCGCTCCGGGAGCGACCGCCACAAACGTGTCGAAACAGTCCGGTGCTGCTGACCGACTCAGATGAACTTCTTGGCGGCGAGGAACGCGGCGAGCTGCACGCCGCCCTCGCCCTCGTCCTCGACGACCTCGCCCTTGGCGCGCGGCGGGCGCTTGGTCGCGGTGTCCACGATCGACCACGCGGCGGACAGGCCGACCTGGTCCGACTCGATGCCCAGGTCGTCCAGGTCGAGCGACTCCAGCGGCTTCTTCTTGGCCGCCATAATGCCCTTGAAGGACGGGTAACGGGCTTCGCCGGTGCGGTCGGTGACCGACGCGACGGCGGGCAGCGCGGCCTCGATGCGCTCGGTGGCGACGTCGCCCTCGCGACGGCCCTTGACGGTGCCGCCCTCGACCGCGATCTCGTCCAGGTAGGTGACCTGCGGGACGCCCAGGCGCTCGGCCAGCATGGCCGGCACGACGCCCATCGAGGCGTCGGTGGAGGCCATGCCGCACAGGACCAGGTCGAAGCCGGCGTGCTCGATCGCCTTCGCCAGGATCAGCGAGGTGCCCAGCGCGTCGGTGCCCGCGATGTCGTCGTCGTTGACGTGGATGGCCTTGTCGCCGCCCATCGCCAGCGCCTTGCGCAGCGCGTCCTTGGCATCGTCCGGACCGACCGTCAGGTACGTGATCTCGGCCTCGACGCCGGACTCCACGATCTTGAGAGCCTGCTCGATCGCGTACTCGTCCAGCTCCGACAGCAGGGAGTCGACCGACTCGCGATCGGTGGTGCCATCGTCGTTGAAGCCCCGGTCCCCGGTCGCGTCGGGTACGTACTTCACGCAGACAACGATTTTCACAACAGTTCTCCTGTGGTCGTCCGGTCACCCAGGTGCCGGTCCGAGGGTGTCATGCCCGTCGACCGGGTCGGCGACAGGCCCACGGTTCCGGCCCCAAGATCCATCGATCTTCGCGCCACGATGCCACGCCCGCGCGGGGGCACACGCGTGACACAGGGCACATTCAGTTCTGACGGTCCGTCAACTTCTGCTTCGAGAGTACGCGGTTCCGGTAAAGCCGCTGACCACCGACCCGAACTCGACCTCCTGCGGACCCCCCGACAGCTATGTTACCGGAGAGTAATAGGAGCCTAGTACCGGCTCCTCACGCTTGTCACCGGTACGCGGTCCGAACGAGAGCAAGGTCACCGGGGCACCCAGTTCGGCAGCGACGAATTCCGGCCACGCCGCGGGCGCCGGCCCCGGCTCCACGACCGGCCGCGCGGCGAACATGTGCCCGGTCAAACTCTCGGCATGCGCGAGGTCGCCGTCCGGACCCACTCGGGGCTCGACACCCCGGTACGACCGGACCACGCCCACCGGCGCCCGCCCGGGGACGTCCGCGTGGGTGAGCGCCAGCCCGTGCACGCCCCCGCACACCGCGACCGCGTACCGATGCGCGACCGCGTCGAAGTGGCCGACCCGGAACGCGCCCTGCCAGCGCCCGGTCCCGTTGTGCGCGTCCGGCAACGCGGCGGTCAGCGCCGCGTCCTCGGTGGGCAGCGGCCCCGCGCCGTGCCGGGTGGTGTAGGTGCGCAGCACGCCGAGCCGATACAGCGGCTCGCCCGCCTCGGTGGCCAGCGTCTCGGCGTTCGCGAACGTCGTGGTCGACCACGTCGTGTACGGGTGGAACCCGTGCCACTCGTCGAGCAGGACGCCCTGCGCACCCTCGAAGACCACCGGACCGCCGCGCAGCAGCTCGCGCGCGTACGCGCGATCCACCACCCGCACCGCCCGCCCGAAGCCCAGGAACGCCTCCGCGCAGGCCGCCACGTCCGGCCCCAGCGGTGTCCCGAATTCGGCGCTCAGCGCGTCCCGTACGGCGCTCAGCCGGCGGTGCAACAGCCGCGGCGAGCCGCAGTCCCCCACCCGCGGCGCCGCCTCGGGGTGGGCCAGCGCGAACGCCGCGGTCTCCCCCACGCCCATCCCGCACGACCCGTGCCGATCGGCCCCGCGGGCCAGCTCCCGGGCCCGGTTGGCCGCCGCGTGGTACGGCGTGGTCAGCAGCGCCTCCCGGTCCGCGGTGAGCAGCGCGAACGGGTCGGGCACGCCGAGCCCGCGCAGGTGCTCGGCCTCGGCCGCCAGCGCGAGCGGGTCCACCAGCATGAACCGGGACAGGTGGGTGCGCGTGCCCGGGGTGAAGGTGCCCGAGCCGAACTGGGCGAACGTGTGGTGCCGCCCGTCGTCGGTGACCACGTTGTGCGCGGCCTGCGCGCCGCCGTTGAAGCGCACCACGGCGTGGACCGGCCGTCCCTCCTCGCGCGCTCGCGCGCACAGCCGGTCCACCGTGGTGCCCTTGCCCGCGTCGCCGAACCCCAGGTCAACGACCGCGACATGACGTGGGGTCACAGACGCGGGGTGCCCGTGCCGTCGCCGTCCAGGCCCGGCAGCGAGCCGGAGACGGCCACGCCGCCGCCGGCGCGGGCGTAGGACGCCAGCGCCTTGGAGACGTTCGCGACCTGGGCCGTGGCGCCCACCTCGCGCAGGTGGTCCAGGCCCTCGTCCAGGTCGATCGCGTCCTCGGCGAGTCCGATGGTCAGCGCGATCGTCTCGCACACGCCGTCCGGATCGTCGAGTTCGATCACGTTCTGCCGCAGCAGGCCCTTCCACTCGCCCAGCACCTCGGCGTCGCCCACGTAGGACGATCCGGCCGGGAGGATGTAGTAGACCTCGTACATCCGCTGGAGTTCGGCCAGGATGCGCTCGATCGGGATGTCCTCGGCGAGGTCGTCGCCGATGAACTCCTTGACCTCGGAACGGCGCACCTTGCGGTAGGGCATCTCGTCGCCGATCACGAACAGGTAGCCGCGCTTGCCGCGCTTTTCGTGACAGTCGATCGAGGTGTGCCGGGCCATGAAGTACAGCGCCAGCTCGTAGGATTCGCGCTTTTGTCCACCGCCGCCACCCTCCAGGAGGATGTTGCCGAGCTGGTCGTCCATCCGGTTGTCCGACTCGAACTGGCCGATCTGCAACGGGACTCGGTCACACGTCGCGTCCCCTATCGCGCCGAACATGATCTGCGGGTCCTGCACGTAGCCCTTGCGCAGCAACAGGCCGAACAGTTCGGGCAGCTTGGTCTGCAGGGTCTGCGGAACCCGAAGCATCGAGCCGGTCACGTCGAAGAGCACCGAGATGGCCAGCGACGTGGGGTGCTCGTCGCTGTCCCGGCTCTCCCGCGTGCTCGCCAGGGTCGGGTCCAGGTCCGCGTGCGCCTTCCAGGCGCTGCGCGGCGTGCTGTGCTTGGTGACGTGGTTGTAGTGGAACGCGCTGCGGCCGGCGGCCGCGTTGTAGCTCTGTGCCGCGTCGTAGACGTTGGTGGACCAGTTGCCACTGCCCATGGTGCTCACTCCCCGATCGGGACGAATGGATCACTGCGCCGGGACGGCCGTCGGGCCGCGCCGGCTCTATACGGAATCGACGGACCCGCCGGCGACCGACCCGCCCCCGGTCGATGTGCCCGCGGCCGGCTTGCTCGCGGCCGGCTTGCCGTCGGCCGGTTCGCCGCCGGCGCGCTCGGTCCGGTCGGCGCCGCCCGCGGCTCGCGGCTCGCGCCGCGTGGGCATCGCGAACGGCCGGAAGCGACGCGGGCCGTAGAGCTTGCCGAGCAGTTCGTCCAGCTCGCCGAGCAGCTTCCACGCGTCGTGCGGGCGGCGCGCGGGAGCCGGCAACGAGCAGCCCCGGGCGAAGCGCAGCAGCGGCTTGGGCGCGTCCGGGGCGAGCAGGCCGGTGACGCACTTGGTCGCCATGTACACGTCGGCGGCGGTCTCCGGCGGCTGCTTTCCGGGGATCTCCGGCGGGTACAGGTCCGCGTGCCGGTCGATCATCGCGGGCACGTGCTCGACCGCCTTGGCGCGCAGGATCGCCTCCGGTCGGGCGGCGTCGCCCGGGCCGTCGAGCAGCACCGAGTAGCACCAGTCGACCAGGACCAGGCCGTGCTCGCGTGGGTGGATCAGCACGTGGTCGGGGGTGATCGCGCCGTGCACGACGCCGGCGCGGTGCGCGTACCCGATCGCCACCAGCAGGCGGCGCCACATCCAGGCCACGTCGCGCGCGTCCAGCCCGTCCGGGTACGCCTCGCGCACCTCGGTCAACGAGCGGAAGCCGCGCACCCGTTCGATCACGTTGGCACGCCGTTCGACACCCGACTTGGCGTCCCGGTGCCGGAAGGTCTCGATCAGCCGGGGCACGTAGTTCGCGTACTCGGGGTCGCCCTCGCGGGCGATCCGCTCCAGTGCGGTGGCCTCGCGCTCCATCAGGTCGTTGTCGGCGACCGAGCGCGGCAGCTTGAGCAGCGCGCGCGCCTCGCCGTCGTCCTCGGCCCGGTAGCCGACCTTGTACAGCGTGGCGATGTCGCCGCTCGCGCGCTCCTCGCCGACCGAGTAGACCCGGCGCTTGGTGGTGATCACCACTTGGCGGCCGGTCACGCCGGTGATGTCCTGCTGATAGCGGTTCCACAACTCGCCCAGCTCGGTGAAGGCCGCGGCGGCCTCGGCCCGGCGGGCGGCCGGGGCGGTGTCCGGGTGGAGCAGGCGGGCCAACTGTCGGTAGGTGCGGTTGCCCGCACGCAGACAGGCCTCCGGCGTGCCGTCGTAGGGCCCGAAGACACCTTGCGGATCCGGCGCTCCGACCAGCAGGTCGAGCGCGGCTTCGAAGGTGGTGGGCGTGGTCGAGGTGGTGCCGGGCGTCCTGGTCATCGGGAGTCCTCCTCCGGGGACGGGCGCAGCAGCGCCGGGTGCAGCAGACGTGCGGGGCCCGCGCGGTACAGCCGGGCGCGGCGACCGCCGCGAGCCCCGCCGCGCGCGGTGGTGGCGCCGGTGTCGCGGACGAAGCCGGGCACCGACAGCACCTTGCGATGGAAGTTGCCGGCGTGCATGGGCTGTCCCCACACCGCCTGGTAGACCTCGCGCAGTTCGGTGACGGTGAACTCCTCACCCGCGAACGCGGTGGCCAGTGGCGAGTATTCGAGTTTGGCGCGGGCGCGCTCGAGGCCGTCGGCCAGGATGCGCGCGTGGTCGAAGGCCAGCGCGCCGGGATCGACGTCGGCCACCGGCACCCACAGGGCGTGCGCGGCGTCGCCGCCGGCGGTCGGGTCGGGCAGGTCCGGCGCGAACGCGAGGTGCGCGACCGAGACGATCCGCATCCTCGGATCGCGCCCGGGCGCACCGTAGGTGCCGAGTTGTTCCAGGTGCACCCGGTCGAGCCGGGCGCTGGCGGCGAGCCCGGTCTCCTCGGCCAGTTCGCGCTCGGCGGCCTCGCCGAGGTCCTCCTCGCGCCGCGTGCCGTCCGGGTCGACCACGGGCCGCACGAAGCCGCCGGGCAGCGCGAGCCGGCCCGCGAAGGGCATCTCGCCGCGCCGCACGAGCAGCACGTGCAGCGCCTTGGCCGGGCCTTCGGCCGCGCCGTCGGGGTCGCCCCCGGCCGCGCCGGTGAGTTGACGAATCGTCAGCGCCACGATGTCGACGGTCACCGCGATCGGTTCCCAGGCTCTGGGGTCGTAGGACGCGAGCCAGTCGCGTTCGGTGATGGCGGTGTCGGCCATGTCGCACTTCCCTCCGATGTGCCCACTGCGCTGCACGTCCGACGCGGCCCCGGCGGTTCACGTTCCCGATACCGACGCGACGGTTGTTCTCCGAATGAGATGTTCTTAGATTGAGAACAACATACACGGCGACCCGGACACCGGCGAGGGGGTTATCCCTCGAAGAGTCGCCTCCCTCTGGTAGGCATGGGCGATCCATTCGCCGCCCGCGTGCGGGCCACCGGCGGCGGCCCGGAACACCCGAGCAGAAGCGGAGAAGGTGGCATGTCCGATATGACCGGTCCCGACATGAACGCCGTCGTCGGCGAGCAGGACCTACTGCTCGTCACGCTCGACGCGCTGCGGTACGACGTGGCCGTCGAACTCGCCGCGGCCGGCCGGCTGCCCAACCTCTCCCGGGTCCTGCCCGAGGGCGGCTGGCAGCGCCGATTCACCCCGGCCAGCCTGGCCTTCGCCGCGCATACCGCGTTCCTCGCGGGCTACCTGCCCACCCCCGCGGGTCCCGGCCCGCACCCGCGCCTGTTCGCCGCCCGGCTCGGCGACACCGAGTCCACGAACGCGCACACGTGGCAGTTCGACACCCCGGACCTGCCCAGCGCGCTGACCAAGGCGGGCTATCACACCGCGTGCATCGGCGGCGTCGGCTGCTTCGACAAGCAGGGCGCGCTCGACTCCGTGCTGCCGGGCATGTTCGCCGAGAGCCACTGGGACCCCGAACTCGGCGTCACCTCACCGATCTCGTTCGAGGCCCAGGTCGCCCGCGCCGAACTGGTGGTCGGCGGCCTGGACCCGGACCGCCGGCTGTTCCTGCTCGTCGACGTCGCGGCCATCCACCACCCGAACTGGTTCCACACCCCCGGTGCCACCGCCGCCGACGGCGACAACCGCGACACCCACGCCGCCGCGCTGGAGTACGTCGACCGACACATCGGGCGGTTGTTTCGCGCCATGAGCTGCCGCAGGCCCTGCTTCGCGATCGTCACCAGCGACCACGGAACCGCCTACGCCGAGGGCGGCGAAGCGGACACGGCCGACGCGCGCGACGTGGTCTGGACGGTCCCCTACGCGCAGTTCACGATGAGCCCCGGCGAGTGGTGAACACGCTCCGGCGAACCGGCCCGGGACCCGCTCGTGGATCAAGTTGGCGAACCGAACGCGGATCCGGTAAGTTTTCGCCGCGCAGGCCCCAATAGCTCAGTCGGTAGAGCGTCTCCATGGTAAGGAGAAGGTCTACGGTTCGATTCCGTATTGGGGCTCCAGGCAAGCGAGAGGCCCCCCGGTCCGCCGGGGGGCCTCTCGTGTTTCGCGCGTCCGGCTCGTCGCCCGACCGGGGTGTCACCGAGCCGCCGGCAGGCCCGTCCGGCGCGTCGCCCGACGGCGGTTCGGGCCGACCGTCTTTCCGCCCATCCCGTCGCGTCGCCCGCGCGCGCCTCGGGACGACTCGGGGGCGGTCTTTCGCCGACCTTTCACCGGCCCACACCCCCCGGAAACGGTCGGGCGGTGCCGGCGGCGACACTCAGCCGAACCGGGCCGTCAACCGGGCGTCCAGGCCCGCGAGATGGTCCCGCCCGTACGGGCCGTTCTCCAGGCCCGCCAACAGCGCCGGCGGCAGGTCCTGGGCGTACTCCGCGGAGCAACTCGCCGCCGCGAGCGCGATCGTGGCCACCGTGTCCACGTCGCCGGTGTACGCCACGCACGCCTTCAGCAGCGCGGCCGTGCCGGTGTTCGCGGCCAGCGCGGTGATCGCCGCGCGGGTGCTGTCCATGCCGGGCGAACCGACCTTGCCGCGCCACGGCGTGGCCCACACCGCCGGGCCGGTGGAGGCCGGCAACGTCGCGGCCAGCCAGGTCGGCAGCTCCGCGACCGGGCCCAGGCCGTACCGGCAGTAGTGCACCGCGAGCGCCGCGGCGGTCGCCGAGGTCATCCCGCCGAGCGTGCGGTGGGTGATCCGGGCCTGCAGCGCCGCCGTGCGGCGTACCTCGGCAAGGTCGGGCAGCAGGCCCAGCACACCCGCGCGCATCGCAGCGCCGCTCTTGTCGCTCTCCGGCCGCAGCACCGCCAGGAGCTGCGCCCCGTCCGCGACTTCCTCCAGAACGCCTCGAAAGCCCCGCGCGTATCCGGCGCGCGCGTCGCGCTTGTACGCCCGCACGAACAGGTCCGCGAGCGCCGGGATTCCGTGATCGTCGCCGAGTATCCATTCCGCGACCGCGATACTCATCTGCGTGTCGTCGGTGTATCGGCCGGGCAGCACGTCACGATGACGAGGATGCTGCACATAACCGGCGAGTGTGTTGCCTCGCGCCACAAACGACCGATCCGCGTACTCGAACCCGGCCCCGTACGCGTCACCGACCGCGAGTTCCACCAACATCGAGACCACGACCCCCACTCGGGTGGTGCGTCGTTCGCCCGCGGCGGCTGCGCCCCACCTCGCCGACGCAAGCCGGTAGAGCGTACCGTGGCCCGGGGGTGGCAACCTGATGGTCCGTCAGTCGTCGCGTCGGGAGCCCTGCGTGCGCCGGAGTACGAGGGCGTACGCCACAATTCGGTACGGACCCGCGCGCACCACCTGTCCCTCTCCGGAGTGATGCTCCTCGCGCCGTGTCCAACTGCAAGACGTTTCCGCGCCGCGGCGGATACCGTCAACGATGATCACGCGATCGTCGGGGCGCACCGGACGTACCAACCGGCTCGTCCGAACGGGTGATAACGGGTGATATGGCTCGTTCACACGGCCGCCGGGGATTGCGGCCGGCTCGTCCGAGCGGCGACCGCACCGACATTGCGCGGTGGCGGATCGCCCCCGAGGAGGAAAGGTGGGGCGGTGGATCGACCATCGTGGGCGCCGGGCACAGCGTGGGTCCAGGCGTGCCGGGGGGCCGGCGCGTGCGCCCGGACCACCGTGGGGAGCGCAGGGTGAACGGCGGAACGGACGACGCGCGGGCCGACGGGGCCGAGGCGTCGCTGAGCCGGTTCGCCCGCGACTGGGCCCGCACCATCGAGGGCACCAGCTTCGTCCCGTTGAGCGGTGCCGAGATCGAGCAATACCTGCGCGGGCAGGCGCTGCGCATGGCGCAGGCGCTGCGCACCGAGCCGTTCGACCCGGCCGCCGCGCGCGACGTGGGCGCGTCCCTGGTCGGCGAACACTTCACCGGCAGCGGCACGCTGGAGCGCACGCTGGGCCTGGTCGGCCCGTGGTGGCCCATCCTGCGCCGCGACGCGGTCGCCCGCGGCCAGGACCCCGAGGCGTACCTGGAGCGGATCGCCGCGCTGATGGGCGCCCTCGCGGCGGGCTACGCGGAGGCGCTGCGCAGACGGACCCTGGACGAGCAGGAGGCCATCCACGCCGCCGTCCTGGTCGCTCGTGACAGTGCCGAGCACGCACTGCACACGAGTGAAGCGCGCTTTCGGGCGGTTTTCGATCAGGCCGCGCTCGGCATCGGGATCGGCGACGTCGACGGCAACGTGATCGACGTCAACCAGGCGATGACCACGATGTTCGCGGCCAGCGTCGAGGAGATGTGCAAGCGGCAGGTCCGCGACTTCATGCACGACGGCGACACCGACCACATGTGGAAGCTCTACGACGAGTTGATCAGCGGCGAACGCGACCACTTCGCCCTGGAGAAGCAGTTCGAGAAGGCCGACGGCGAGACGTTGTGGACGCATCTGTCGCTGTCCCTGGTCCGCGACTCCAAGGGCAACCCGGAGTACCAGGTCTGCATGCTGGAGGACGTCACCGACCGGCATCGCCTGCACACCAGGCTGCGCCACCAGGCGATGCACGACCAGCTCACCGGGCTGCCCAACCGCGCGTTGTTCGTCGAGCGGCTGACCGCGGCGTTCGAACACCCGGGCCCCGGGGACCGGGTCGGCCTGTGCTACCTGGACCTGGACGGGTTCAAGGTGGTCAACGACAGCCTCGGGCACGACGTGGGCGACCAGCTCCTGGTCGCGGTGGCCCGGCGGCTGAGCCGGTACGCGGGCCAGGCCGGGCATCTGATGGCCCGGATGGGCGGCGACGAGTTCGTCATCCTGGTCGAACACTCCACCGGGACCGGGCAGGTGGTGGCGCTGGCCGACGGCGTGTTCGCGGCGTTGCGCGAGCCGTTCCGGATCCGCGGCCACGACCTGACGGTCACCGCGAGCATCGGCATCGTCGAGCGGCCGGTGGCCGGCACCAGCCCGGCGGACACGCTGCGCGCGGCCGACATAACGCTGTACTGGGCCAAGTCCGACGGGCGGGGGCGCTGGACGGTGTTCGACACCGACCGCAACGACCGCGAGGTGGCCCGCTACACGCTGTCCGCGGAGATGCCCGCCGCGCTGCACCACGGCGAGTTCTACGTCGACTACCAACCGCTCGTCTCGCTCGCCGACGGTGGGGTGCTCGGCGTCGAGGCGCTGGTGCGCTGGCGCCATCCGCGCAACGGCCTGGTCGGTCCGGATCGATTCATCGGGCTGGCCGAGGAGACCGGGCTGATCGTGCCGCTGGGCATGCACGTGCTGGAGCAGGCCTGCCGCGAGGCGCGCCGCTGGCAGGACCTGGAGCCGGACGGCGCGCCGTTCATCAGCGTCAACCTGGCCGAACGCCAGTGCCGCGAACCGGGCCTGGTCCGTCAGGTGGAGCGGGTGCTGGCCGAGACCGGCCTGGATCCGGGTCGGCTGCAATTCGAGCTGACCGAGAGTCAGATCATGTCCACCGACGGTGGTCCGCTGGAGCGGCTGCGCGAACTGGCCGCGATGGGCATCCGGATCGCGATCGACGACTTCGGCACCGGCTACTCGAACCTGGCCTATCTGCGCCGACTGCCGGTGTGCGAGCTGAAGATCGCCGGCTCCTTCGTCGAGGGCCTGCGCCAACCCGGCGACTCCGATCCGGTGGACGGCCGGATCGTGGCCTCGCTGGTCGAACTGGCGCACGCGATCGGCCTCACGGTCACGGCCGAGGGCATCGAGACGGCGGTCCAGGCGGAGCGGCTGCGGGCGATCGGCTGCGACGCGGGGCAGGGCTGGTACTTCTCCCGGCCGGGGCCGCCCGATCGCATCGAGGGCATGCTGGCGGGGGTCAAGGAGCGGAGCTGAGGGTGCGGGGTCGGGGCGCGCGGGCCGGTGCGGGCCGGGCTGCGCGGGTCGGGGTGCGCGGTTCGGCCGAGGGCCGGGCGGCGCGGGTCGGCCACGCGGGCGGGCGCGCCCCGATACCCGTAGTACTTCCGAGCTACCCCGCGGGTGGGCCCCTGGGCGGGACGCCCGCGGGTGCGGAGGGCGCCTAGCGTCGCCTCCGGGGCGTGCTCGGAGCCCGCCCGGAGGGCGGAGGTGGGGCATGCCTAGGGTTGATCCTGTGCGAAAGGGGAGGATCGGGCGGATCGGGACGGCGGCGACCGCGGTGGCGCGCGTGCTGCGGCACGACCTGTGGAACCCGAAACCCGATCCGCTGCCGCGTGGCTGGCGGGACTGGCAACCGGCTTCCGCGGTGCTGTTGGTGGTCCTGGTGATCCCCGTCGGGGCGATCAACGTCAACCAGAGCGCGTGGCAGTACGGCCTGGGCAACGATGTCGGCCTGCTGCTCGGCGGGATCGGGCCGGCGGCGGTGGTGGCCGCGATGTTCCGGCCGGTGCCGGCCTGGTGGGTGGCGACCGCGGCGATGGTGCTGACCGCCCTGTTGGCGGATCCGGCCGGCCCGCAGCTCTATCCGTGGACCGGAGCCGGGATCGCGGTGCACGCGGGCGTGCTGTTCCTGGTGGCCCTGCGCTCGCGCCCGCGCATCGCGGCCGAGGCGCTGCTGATCAGTGTGCTGGCCGGACTGGGCTGCATGGCGGACCCCCTCCCCGGGTCCCGGTCCGACCTGATGCAGGCCGCGCTGATGATGACGGCCGCGGCGGTGATCGGCGCCGCGCTGCGCGGGCGTCGGGTGGCCCGGACCGAGTTGGTGGTCCAGGCGGAACTGACCGCCGAGGAGCGGGCTCGGCGCACCCTCCTGGAGGAACGCACCAGGATCGCCCGCGAGTTGCACGACGTGGTCGCGCACCACATGTCGGTGATCTCCATCCAGGCGCAGGTCGCCCCGCACCTGGTGGAGAACCCCTCCGACGCGCTCAAGGAGAACCTGGTCGGCATCCGCGCGAACGCGGTCGACGCGCTCACCGAACTGCGCCGGGTGCTGGGTGTGCTGCGCTCGGAGGACGAGTTGTCCGACGCCATGCGGCACGCCCCGCAGCCCACGTTGGACCGGCTGGACGAGTTGGTCGACAACGTGCGCGGCGCGGGTCTGCGGGTCGACACCCGGATCACCGGCGAGCGGCGGGCGCTGCCGCCGGGGGTGGAGCTGTCCGGGTTCCGGATCGTGCAGGAGGCGCTCAGCAATGTGCTGCGGCACGCGCCCGGCGCGGCGATCCGGGTGGAACTGGGCTACCAGGCGACCGGGTTGGCCATCCGGATCGCCAACACCGCGGCCGAGGCGTCGGAGCCGCCCGGGCAACCGGCCGCGTCGACCGGCGGGCACGGGTTGCTCGGGATGCGCGAGCGGGTCGCGATGCTGGGCGGGGAGTTCGCCGACGGGCCCATTCCCGGCGGCGGTTACGAGGTAGTGGCAAGGCTTCCGTTGGAGGACCGTTCGTGACCATCCGGGTGTTGATCGCCGACGACCAGATGATGGTCAGACAGGGCTTCACCGTGCTGCTGAACGCGGAGCCCGACATCGAGGTGGTCGGGCAGGCCGTGGACGGCCTCGACGCGGTCGGGCGGGTGGCCGAACTCTCCCCCGACGTGGTGCTGATGGACATCCGGATGCCTCGGCTGGGCGGCATCGAGGCCACCCGGCGGATCACCGGTGCCGGCGACGGCTCGGCCAAGGTCCTCGTGCTGACCACGTTCGACCTGGACGAGTACGTGTACGAGGCGCTGCGCGCGGGTGCCTCCGGCTTCCTGCTCAAGGACGCCTCCGCAGAGGAACTCGCGCACGCGGTACGGGTGGTGGCCGCCGGCGACGCGCTCCTGGCGCCGAACATCACCAAGCGCCTGATCACCGAGTTCTCCCGGCTCGGCGGCGCTCCCCGGACCCCGCTCAAAGAGCGCCTCGGCGACCTCACCGAGCGGGAGACCGAAGTCCTGTCCCTGATCGCCCAGGGCCTGTCCAACGCGGAGATCGCCGCCGCGTTGGTGGTGGCCGAACAAACCGTGAAGACCCACGTCGGCCGAATCCTGATCAAACTGGGCCTCCGCGACCGAACCCAGGCAGCGGTCTACGCCTACGAATCCGGCCTGATCCGCCCGACGGGCTATTGAGCGGCGAGCGCGCGGGGCGGTGCGGTGCGGTCGGTGCGTGGGACGCGCGGGGCGGGATCGGGTGGTTCGGGGCGGAGCCGGTGTCGCACTGGGCCTTCGGGGCTGCGGGGTGGGTGTCGCCGGTGGGCACGTGGGGCCGGTCGGGCCCGGCCGAGCGCGCGTGGCCGGGCGGCGCCGGCGGGCGCTCGGGGCTGTGCCGCCGACGAGGATGTACGGGCCGGTCGGTGCTTGGGGGACATCGCCGGCGGATGGCCGAGTCGGCTGTCGCTCTTCGGCGCACGCGGGGTCCGGCGCACGGGTGGGGCGCGGGTGTCGGTCGGGGTGGTTAGCGTGTGGGGCGGTGGGGTTGAGCCGACCCTGATTCGACTATCACGATGGAGGTTCGCCGTGTTTCGTCAGGGCGACATCCTGTTGCAGCCGATCCATGAGCAGACCGTGCCGAACGGGGTGAAGGCGCTGCCGACCAAACCCCGTGACGCGCGTGGGCGGTTGGTGCTCGCGCTCGGCGAGGCCACCGGGCACGCACACGCCGTCGTGGGCAGCGGCACGCTCTACCTGGCCCCGGAGCCGATGCTGATCGGGCACCTCCGCCTCGACGAGGCCACCCGCATCGTGCACGAGGAGCACGCCACGATCGACCTCCCGATGGGTTGGTATCGCGTGGTCCGCCAGCGCGAGTACATCCCGGGCGCGGTCCGGATGGTGGCGGACTAGCGTCGAATTCGACGCTTCGCCGAGCGCCGCGACGCGCGGCATCGCATCCGCGGGGCCCTGTCGAGGGTTGAAGCCGGGTGTAGGGCCCGCCCGGGGCTTTCGGCGGCCCGCACCGAACCTCCGCCGGTGCCTGCGCGGTGGGCGATGCGAGAGACCTGCCGGACGCGGCTCGGCGCCGAACTCCGAGCCGCGGAGCGGAGACACCGCGGCACGCCCGGCGTGGCGCGCAGGGCACGACGACCGGTCGCCACACCCACCGCGCGCCGAAACGCACCCGCCGAAGTGTTCCGGTGGATCACCGCCGAACGCCGGGAGCCGCTCCCCGACTGCCATCGAGCCGGCCGGGTGGAGGCGGGCACGGCGTTGCCGGTAGAACCGTAGGCTCCGCCTTCGGATGCTTCGGGCGGAGCCGGTGGGCGCGATCGTCCCAAGCCGACCAAGACGCAACCGCAAGTCACGGGAGACACGATGGCCACGCCGCCCCGCAAGTTGCCCGGGATCGCGCTGCCGCGCAAGGCGGTCGTCCCGCCCCCGCCGGCTCCACCCGCTCCGCCCGCCAACCCGGCCGCCGCGTCCTGGGCCGCGCACCGTGACCGCGTAGCACGGGCGGCCCGGGCGGCCGAAGGGGCGACGCCGGCCGCTCCCCCGGCTCCTGCGGCAGCCGACGCCCAGGCTCCCGCCCCAGCGGCGATCTCCGAAGCCGACCAGGCGGCACGGGCCGCCCTCCGCGCCAGGCGCGCCCCGCATCACGCCCCGACCCACACGGCCGACGAGCCCGGGCCGACCGGGCCCGAGACCCCGCGGCCCGCCGCCACCCGCCGACCGGGGCCGACCGCGACCGCCCACCACGCGACCGTCCCCCGCCACTTCGCCGTGCTCGACCTCGCGGATCGGCTCGCGTTGGCGGAGGCCGTCACCGACTGGGCGCACGTGGCCGCCGCCACCGGTCCCGCCGACCGACCCGCCGCCGAGGCGGCCATCAAGGCCGTGTACCGGGCTGCCGGCATGCCCGAGCCGGAGCGGGTGGTCTGGTACGACTCGCCCCTCGCGGCGGCGGTGGCCGCCGCCGTGGCGGCCGGCAGTTGCAAGCCCGCCGACCTCGCCGCCACCCGGCTGTCGGTGAAGGTGCCCGGCCGTCCGGGCCGCCCCGTGCAGGAACGGCTCTGGAGCGGCCCCTGGACGGCCGCCAAGGCCGAGGCCACCGCGGCGCTCGGCGCAACCGGCTGGGATCTCGCCTGGGCCGAGGGCGCCGATCGGCTGTGGGAGCCCACCCGGCAGCTCACCGAACGGATCCGTGAGGCCGTGCACTCCGGCGTCGGCGCGTGGGACCCGTCCGTGCGCACCCCCGCCTCGCGAGGCCGCTGGGACGTCGCGGACAAGGTCCGCGCGACCACGCACAGTGCCCTGGGCGGTCAGCACGACGCGGCCTGGCTCGCGGTCTTCGACGGACTCAAGGAGCGCTTCCCCGAGTTCGAGTTCCCGCTCCTGGCCGAACTCGGCGAGGTGGCCCGGCACATCGGCTGGTGGTGGCCGTACGAGCGGGTCGTGCTCGTCAGCGAGCGGCCCACCACGATGCACCGCGACGACCAGTCGCGGCTGCACAACGGCGACGGCCCCGCACTGAGCTACGCCGACGGCTTCGCGCTGCACGCGTGGCGCGGGATGCCCGTCCCGGCCGACTTCGTCGGCGGGCTCGGCCCCGGCGGCAGCCGGCTGACCGTACGCGCGATCCACAACGAGGACAACGCCGAGCTGCGCCGGGTGATGCTGGAGATCTACGGCTACGCCCGCTACCTGCGCGAGGTCGGCGCGCAACCGCTGGACCGGGACGAGACCGGCGTGTTGTGGGAGATCGAACTCGACGACGACGAGCCGATCGTGATGGTCGAGGTGCTCAACTCCACCCCCGAACCGGACGGCACCATCCGCACCTATTGGCTGCGCGTACCGCCGGACACCGAGACCGCCCGCGAGGGCGTGGCCTGGACGTTCGGCCTGAGCCCGCAGGACTACCGCCCACTGCGCGAAACCTGACGCCCGGTCACCGGCCCCGCCATGCCGCGGCACGACCGCCTCGCGTCCCGAACACCGTCCCGGGCCGGCGCCCCCGCACGTCAGTGCGGGATCGTCTGCCTCGGCCGAGTGGTCGCCAACCCGTCGCGGAACTCGTCGATCCGGCGCGCGACGTCCCAGATCGTCACGCTGCCCTCCAACAGCGACAGGTACAACGAGCGTTCGGCCAGCCCGGCCAGGTCGACAGTGAAGTACACACTCATCAACGGATTGATGAACAGCTCGCTGTTGCCAGTGCGTTCGGTGAAATGCGCGTCGCCGAACCGCCCCTGCAACGCCGCGCCGACCGATCCGTGCACGATGCTCGATCGCCGCGGGGTGAGCCGATTCGCGTATGCCACCGCGTCCAGATACAGCGCCCCCTCACGCGATTCGCGCGGGATCGACAGCGCGCCGAGGTAGTGCCCCGAGCGGGTGAGCGCGGCCAGGTTCTCCAACACCTGGGCGTGGCAGATGCCGTGGTAGGAGTCGATGCCGAAGCCGAGCGAGACGACCAGCCGGGTCGGCACCCGTACGCCGGCCACCGCGGCGAGGCTGGTCATGTCCTCCTCCGGAGTGCCCAACGACGCCTCGTCGCCGCGCATCAGGATGTCGGTACCGCCGTCCACGAGCACGATCGCGTCCACGTCCAGGTCCTTGACCAACCGGCGGTAGGCGGCCCGCAACGGCTCGACCCCGGTCTTCCCGAACGCGTACACCGTCTCCGGAAGTCCGTTGCGCGCAAGCCACATCGCCAGTGCCCGCTCCGGGAAGTAGTCGTCGTTGCCCGGCGTGTCCGGCCGTACCGCCGCCAGTCCCGGCAACAGCCGGTCGCGGGAGGGGAGTCGATCCACCGTCACGAACGACAGGTTCGCGTAGTGCACCCGTTTGCCCTGCTCGGTCAGCGCCAGACCGAGCGGCAGGCCGGCGAACACGTCGAAGCCGCCGCCCGCACCGGCGATCAACACGGAGCGGGCGTCCCGGAGACGGCCGAAGATCGGGGGTTCGGTGAGGGTGAACACGCGCGGACCGTACCAAGGTGATCATGCCGCGCGTCAAGGCAATTGGCCGTGCTCAGGACGAACCCACCGCGGCCGCGCGGTACTCCTCGACCAGCAGGCGCTTGTACAGCTTCCCGGTCGCGTGCCGAGGCAGTTCGGCGCGGAAGTCCACCGACCGAGGACACTTGTGGTGGGCCAGCCGTGCGCGGCAGTAGGCGATCAGCTCGTCGGCCAACTCAGGTCCCACCAACGCGCTTTCGGCCGGTTGCACAACCGCCTTGACCTGCTCGCCCAGGTCCTCGTGCGGAATGCCGAACACCGCGACGTCGGCGATCGCGGGATGCAGTGCGAGCAGGTTCTCCACCTCCTGCGGGTACACGTTCACCCCACCACTGATGATCATGTGTGCTTGACGATCCGTCAGATACAGGTAGCCGTCCGCGTCCAGCCGGCCGATGTCGCCCAGCGTGGTCCAGCCCCGGCCGCCGGGATCGCGGCCGGCCTCGGTCTTGGCCGGGTCGCGGTGGTACGAGAACCGCGGCCCGTCGGCGAAATAGACGATGCCGTGCTCGCCTACCGGCAGTTCGCGGCCCTCCTCGTCGCAGATGTGCGGGGTGCCCAGGATCGCCCGCCCCACCGTGCCCGGGTGCGCGAGCCATTCCTCCGGGGTGCAGCCGACGTAGCCGTTGCCCTCGGTACCGGCGTAGTACTCGTACACCACCGGCCCCCACCAGGCCATCATGCGTTCCTTGACCTCGGGCGGACACGGCGCCGCCGCGTGCACCGCGTAGCGCAGCGACGACAGGTCGTACCGCTCGCGCACCTCGACCGGCAGTTTGAGCATCCGGACGAACATGGTCGGCACCCACTGGCTGTGCGTCACCCGGTACCGCTCGATCGCGGCGAGCGCGGCCTCGGGGTCGAAGCGCTCCAGGACCACCACGGTGTGCCCGCCCCGCAGAAACTGCATGCAATAGCGCAACGGGGCCGCGTGGTAGAGCGGCGCGGGACACAGGTAGACGTCGCCGCCCTCGCCCGAGGTGTTCATCCCGTACAGCGCGCCGATCAGGTGAAACAGCGTCAGGGCCGGTCCGGTGCCCGCCGGGTGGTCCTCGCGGGTGGGCAACACGCCCTTGGGGCGACCGGTGGTGCCGGAGGAGTACAACATGTCCGCGCCCTCGACCTCGGTCGCGATCGGCGTGCTCGGGTACGGTCGGACCGCGACTTCGTACGGCTCGAAACCCGGCGCCGCGCCGTCCAGCATCAGCAGCCGCTCCACCCGGGGCGCGCGCCCGAGGACGGCACTCGCGAGTTCGGCCTGCGCGGCCGAGGAGACGAACACCCGGGCCCCGCAGTTGTCCACCACGTACACCAGCTCGTCCGGGTGCAGCCGAACGCCGATCGGCGTGTAGATCAACCCGGAGCGCTGCGCGGCCCAGGTGAGCGCGAGGTAGAGCGGGTGGTTCTCCAGCGCGATGGCGATGTGGTCGCCGGGACGCAGCCCGGCGTCGTACAGCAGGTGTGCGAAGCGGTTGGATTCCGCGTCCAGTTCGGCGTAGGTGACGACACGGCCGGTGTCGGCCATGATCACGGCGGGGCGGTCGGGGTGCGCGGCGGCGATGACACCGGGATGCATGGGCGATCCTCGTCTCGGTGCGACGGTCCCGCTCCCGAGCGGGGCGCGGGCTCCTGAGCTTCCGTTCGGATGGCGCCGCAGAAGTCTCGCACCGTACCCAGCCGTATTGAAGACACCGCCCGCGTCCGCGCCGAGCGGGTCCGCGACGCACGTGCCCGGTCCATGCGCGTTCAAGCGGGTCCCCGGGCCCTCCCGGGGCGGCTCCGAGCGCTCTCGAAGCCCGCTCAGTGCAGCGGTCGCCCACCCGCGAAGGCCGGTCCGCGTACCTCGCCGCCGGGCCGATCCCCCGCCGGCGGCGCCAGTTCGCGCCCCAGCCACTCGAACGCGGCCGGCAGACCCTTGGCCCAGGTGCCGAAGTTGTGCCCGCCGGACGGCTCGATCCGCACCTTCACGGTGTCCGTCGGCCGGAACCTGCGGGCGAAGTCGCGTGCTTCCCGGGCCGTTTTGCCCTCACCCTTGGCCGCGAACAGGTACATCCGCACCGGCGGCCTGCGCGCGTCCTCGATGGTGTACAGCGGGCTGTTGGCCCGGCGCAGCCCTTCGTCGCCGCGATACAGGTCGCCGGTGGTCATGTCGGTGATCGCCTTGAAGTAGCCGGAGAGGCTGGCCGCCGCCGCGTAGCGGTCGGGGTGGCGCAGGATCAGGTTCGCGGAGCAGAAACCGCCGGTGGAGTAGCCGAGCAGACCCCAGTGCGCCGGCGCGGGCGCGGTCCGGAAGTTGGCCGTGATGGCGTCCGGCACGTCCTGGCCGAGGTAGGTGTCCGTGCGGGAGCCGCCCGGGGCGTCCACGCATTCGCTGTCCCGGCCCGCGATCGGGTTCTGGGCCGCGATCACCACGATGGTCGGCGGCATCCGGCCCGATTCCATCAGGCCGGCGAGCATTTGGTGCACCTTCATCCGGCGCAGCCAGGTGTCGGGCGTGCCGGGGAAGCCGGAGGTGAGCTGGATCACCGGAAAGCGGGCGCGGGTGTTCTCCGGCGCGAAGTAGGCGGCGGGCAGGTAGACGAAGGTGTCCAGCCGGTAGCCGGTACGTGGGCCCTGGATGCTCGTGTTGACCAGCACGCCGTGCTTGGGGTCGGCGCCCTTGCGCCGGGGGTGCGGGGCCCTGGGCTGGTCGGTCAGCGGGGGCTTGGTGACCATGAACGGCAGGCCCTTGCCGCCGTCGTCGGAGAACGGGACGGCCGGCTTGGGGTCGAGGTGCTTGACCTTCACGGTGGCCACCGGCACGTCCGGCACGGACGGTCCGTCGGCGATGTGCATCAGGTCGGACAGGGTCGAGTAGAAGTACATCTGCGCGTTGACCGCGGCCAGGATGGTGAAGGTCACCATGAGCTGGGTGAACAGCAGGGTGCAGATGCGGCGGGTGCGCTGGAGGGTGGGGCGGTTCCAGAACCAGACGGTGGCGAACGCGGTGCCGGCGGTGACGACCGCCATGCCTATGACGAACCAGATGCTCGTGATGTCCACGTCCCAGAAGGGGCGTCCCGCCAACTCTTGATCCACGCTCCCACTGCCTTCTTCGCCGGGCCCGACCGATAGCTCCGATCCCGGCCCGCACCCCACACAGTCGCGCCGGGAGCGGAGCAGCCTGCCCGTCCATCCTGTGCCCGGCGGCGCGTGCGCGCGTCGATCCAGAGTCCATGGCCGCGTCATTCACAAGTCGCACGCGAGCCCGCCGGCTCCTCCGCCCTCCGGGCGCGCCCCGGACGTGGTCGGGCCATGGTCGAGCGTGGTCAGTACGAACGCGGCAATCCGAGTGTGTGCTGCGCCACATGATTGAGGATCATCTCCCGGCTGACCGGGGCGATCCGCAGCGTGCGGGCGATACCCCACAGCGGGACCAGTCCGTAGTCGCGGCTCATGCCGTTGCCGCCGTGGGTCTGGATGGCGGCGTCGACCGCGTGCACGGCGGCCTCGGCGGCGGCGTACTTGGCCATGTTCGCGGCCTCTCCCGCGGCCTTGACCATGTGCTCGCCCGCGTCGTGCAGCCAGGCCGCCCGGGCCGTCATCAGCGCGGCCAGCTCGACCTCGATCGCGGCCTCGGCGAGCGGGTGCGCGATGGCCTGGTGGGTGCCGATGGGGGCGCCCCACACCTCGCGGGTACGGGCGTACTCGGCGGCTCGGGCGAGCGCGTGGCGGGCGATGCCCACGCCCAGTGCCGCGCCGGTCACCCGCTCCGGGTTCAGGCCGTGGAACACCTGGCGCAGCCCGTCGCCCTCGGTACCGATCAGGCGGTCGGCGGACACCGGTACGTCGTCGAAGAACAGCGTGAACTGCCGCTCCGGCGCCGCGCCTTCGATCGCCAGCGGGTTCGCGGTCAGGCGCGGGTGGTTCGCGTCCACCAGGAACAGCGAGAGCCGGCCGCGCCCGGAGCCGGGGTCGGTGCCGGTTCGGGCGACCACCAGGATCGCGTCGGCCTCGTCGACGCCGGAGATGAACTGCTTGGTGCCGCGCAACAACCAGCCCTCGCCGTCCCGGGTCGCGGTGGTGGCCAGGCGGTGGGTGTTGGAGCCCGCGTCGGGCTCGGTGATCGCGAACACGATCTTGCCCCTGCCCGACGCCAGGAGGGGCAGCCAGGTGCCCTTCTGCTCGGCGGTGCCGAACCGGGTGAGCACCTCGCCCGCGATCGCGCCGGAGACCAGGAGCAGCAGCAGGGGGCAGCCGTGTGCGGCGACCTCCTCGCATACGATCGCCAGCTCGACCAGGCCGCCGCCCCCGCCGCCATACTCCTGCGGGATGTTGACGCCGATGTAGCCGTGTTCGCCGAGGGCCCGCCACAGTTCGGTGGTGGGCCGGCGGTCGCGGCTGTGCTCGGCGAAGTAGCCGGGGCCGAATCCGTCGGTGATCGCCCCCACCGCCGCGCGCAGGGCCCGGTGTTCGTCGCTCTCGTCGAATCGCATGGCTCACCCGTCCAGCAGCGTCGTGGGAATGTCGGTGTGCCGGGACCGGATGTACTCGGCCAGGCCCTTGGCCTGCGGGTCCGGGCGGGTGGAGGCCGCGACGCCCTCGCCGAGCAGGCCGGCGATCACGAAGTTGACCGCGCGCAGGTTCTCCAGCACGTACCGCCGGATCGGCAATTCGGCAGCCTCGGGGAGCAGTTCGCGCAGTCGATCCACCGTCAGGTGTCCGCGCAGCCAGCGGAATCCCACGTCGTCGCGGGCCCACAGGCCGAGGTTGGCGTCGCCGCCCTTGTCGCCGGAACGCGCGCCACAGACCAGTCCGAGCGGGACCCGGCGGGTCGGTCCCCCGTCGCGGGCCGCGGGTTCGGGGGCGGGCATGGGATCGGGCAGCGGTGCGGTGTGTTCGGGCGGGGCGATCACCTTGGCTGTGCCGTCGGGCAGCACCACGGTGTGCTCGACCTCGGTCGCCGGGATCCACGCGGCGCGGAAGACGCCGTACGCGGTCTCGGCGGTGGGTGGCGTGGTGGTGTGGAAGCCCGGGTAGCCGGCCAGCGCGAGTTCGACGACCGCGCCGGAGAAGGCCCGGCCGACCTTGGTGGGGTCGGGGTCCTTGACGGTGACCCGCAGATGCGCGGTGGCCTGCTCGTTGGTCGGTGCGTCGGGTCGGTCGTAGCGGATCAGCCGCACGTCTACCTCGGCGAATCGATCCCGGCCGCCGAGCGTGTCGAACAACATGCGTTCGGCGTGCGCGGCCTTGGCCTCGATGTCCAGGCCGGTCAGCACCATGGTCATGGTGTTGCGGTAGCCGCCGAGCTCGTTGACGGCGACCTTGAGGGTGGGCGGCGGCGGCAGGCCGCGTACGCCGCGGATCCGGACCCGGTCCGCGCCGGCTCGGCCCAGCGTGATGGTGTCGAAGCGGGCCACGGCGTCCGGGTTGGCGTAGGCGGGTCCGGCGATCTCGTACAGGAGTTGCGCGGTGACCGTGCCGATCGAGACCAGGCCGCCGGTGCCGCGGTGCTTGGTGATCACCGAGGATCCGTCCGCGGCGACCTCGGCGATCGGGAAGCCGGGGCGACGGGTGTCCAGCGCGAAGTCGGCGGTGCGGCCGGGGCGTTGCAGGCGCGGCAGGTCACCGAGGAAGGGGTAGTTGCCACCCGTGGCCTGCGGACCGCACTCGATCACATGGCCGGCGACGATCGCGCCGGCGAGCCGATCGTGGTCCGTGCGCCGCCAGCCGTGCCACCACGCGGCCGGGCCGACCACCAGCGACGCGTCGGTCACCCGCGGACAGATCACGATGTCCGCGCCCTCGGCGAGCGCTTCGGCGATGCCCCAGCCGCCGAGGTAGGCGTTGGCGGTCACCGCGCGCGGGCCGGCGTCGATCCGGTCCAGCACGTCGTCGCCGGTGACGTAGGCGATCCGTGGGGCCAGGCCCAGGCGTTCCGCGCTCGCCCGCAGCCGCTCGGCGAGGCCGGCCGGGTTGAGGCCGCCGGCGTTCGAAACGATCCGGATGCCCCGGTCCAGGCAGGTGCCCATGACCTGTTCCAGCTGGGTCACGAAGGTGCGCGCGTAGCCGGCGGCGGGATCCTTGGCCCGGGCCTTCCACAGGATGGACATGGTCAGCTCGGCGAGATAGTCGCCGGTGAGCACGTCGATCGGGCCGTCCTCGACCATCTCGCGGGCGGCGGCGAGCCGATCGCCGTAGAAACCGGAGCAGTTCGCGATCCGCACCGGGCGGCGGGCGGCACGCTCGTCACCCGCAGGGTCCTCTCGTCGTCGCGTCCCGCTCATCCGGCCGCCTCCACCGGGGCGGTCACCACGGCCAACACCGCGCCGGCGTCCACCGGTTCTCCGGGGCCGACCGGCAGGTGGGTCACCACGCCCCCGTGTGGCGCGGTCACCTCGTGCTCCATCTTCATCGCCTCCACCGCCAGCACGAGTTGTCCGGCCACCACGTGCTCGCCCTCGGCGACCGCGACCCGCACCACGGTGCCGGGCATCACGGCCAGCAGCGAGCCGGCGGGTTCGGCCTCGGACTCGGCGGGTTCGGGCAGGCGGGGCAGTTCGATCAACTCGCTCGCGCCGAGCGGGCTGTCCAGGTAGATCGTGTCGCCGACCCGGTGCACCGCGATCGTGCGCCGCACGCCGTCCGCGCCCAGGTCCACCCGATCCGCGTGCGCGGCGTGAACGACCAGTCCGGGCAGGGGCTTTCCGTCGATGGCGAGATGGTCCGGGAGGCGGTAGGTGACGGTCGTAGGGCCGTCCGTGTCGTGCGAGTAGGTCACCTGCTGGTCGGCGCTGCGGACGTTGCGCCAGCCGCTGGGGATGCCCGTCAGTACGCGGGCCGCCGCGCGCCGCTCGGCCTGCCCGGCAAGTGCCGCGGCGGCGGCGTGGATCGCGGACACCGCCGGGTCGGCGGCGCACAGGTCGGCGGCCGAATGCCGGGTCAGGAAGCCGGTGTCCGCGTCACCGGCGGCGAACTCCGGCGAGCGCAGGATGCCCACGAGCAGGTCCCGGTTGGTGCGTACGCCGTGCAGCCGGGCCCGGGCAAGCGCGTGGGCGAGCTTGCGGCAGGCCTCGTCGCGGGTCGGCGCGTACGCGATCACCTTGGCCAGCAGCGCGTCGTAGTGCGGACCGACCCGGCTGCCGGTGACCACGCCGGCGTCCACCCGGATGCCGTCCGTCTCGGGGATTTCGAAGCGGTGCAGTATGCCGACCGAGGGGGCGTAGTCGCGTACCGGGTCCTCCGCGTACAGCCGGGCCTCGATCGCGTGGCCGACGGCGACCGGTGCGTCGGGCAGGGCGTGGCCCTGGGCGACAAGGAGTTGCAGCCGGACCAGGTCGAGTCCGGTGGTCAGTTCGGTGACCGGATGCTCGACCTGGAGTCGGGTGTTGACCTCCAGGAGGTGGAAGGCGCCGGCGGGGTCGAGCACGAACTCGACGGTTCCCGCGCCGACATAGCCGATCGCCCGACCCGCGGCGACGGCCGCCGCGCACAGTCGCTCGCGCAGCGCCCGGTCGACGGCGGGCGAGGGGCTCTCCTCGATCAGTTTCTGGTGCCGGCGCTGGACCGAGCAGTCCCGTTCGAAGAGCGCGAGCACGTTTCCGTGGCTGTCCCCGAAGATCTGTACCTCGACGTGCCGCGGTCGCTCGACCAGGCGCTCCAGGAAGACGGTGTCGTCGCCGAACGCGGTGCCCGCCTCGCGCCGGGCGGCGGCCACCGCCCGGGCGAGGTCCGCCTGTTCGCGCACCGCGCGCATGCCTCGACCGCCGCCGCCGAAGGCGGCCTTGACCAGGAGCGGGAAGCCGATCCGGGCCGCGAGCGCGTCGAGCGCTTCGGCCTTCGCGTCGTCGCGGACGATGCCACCCGGGAGGACCGGCACACCGGCGGCGCCCAGCAGTTTTTTCGCGGCGAGCTTGTCGCCCATCGCGGCGATGGTGTCCGGGGCGGGTCCGACGAACACCAGCCCGGCGGCCTCGACCTGCCGGGCGAAGTCGGCGTTCTCGGACAGGAACCCGTAGCCCGGGTGGATCGCGTCGGCGCCGGTGGTGCGGGCCGCCTCGACCAGCAGGTCGCCGCGCAGATAGGTGTCCGCGGCCGCGTCACCCGGCAGCCGGACGGCCTGGTCGGCCGCCGCCACGTGCGGCGAGTCGACATCGGGGTCGGCGTACACGGCCACGGTGTCGATGCCCATCGTGTGCGCGGTGCGGGCGATGCGAACCGCGATCTCGCCGCGGTTGGCGATCAACAGCCTGCGGATGAGCGGCATACGATCCCCTCGGGGTGCGGGTTTCCGGGTCGGTGCGGGTTTCCCGGTTGATTCCGGTTGCAAATCGGTGCGGTTCGGGTCGGTGCCGGGTGGGGTCGGTTTCGGTTTCGGGTGCCTGGCGTCGAGTGCTTGGGGTGTGGGCGGCGCTCGCGGTGTTGCCGCCGGCGGCGGTTGCGAGGCGGGTCACATCCGGAAGACCCCGTATCCCGTGGTGCCCGCGATCGGTGCCGAGTGGGCCGCCGACAGTGCGATGCCGAGCACGGTGCGGGTGTCGCGCGGGTCGATCACGCCGTCGTCGTAGAGCCGCGCGGTGACGAAGAAGGCGTGCGACTCACGCTCGATCTGCGCCTCGATCGCGCCGCGCCGCAGTTCGTCCACGTCCTCGTCGAAGGGCATCCCGCGCGCGGCGGCGGCCTGTCGGCCGACGATGGACAACACGCCGGCCAGTTGCGCGGCGCCCATCACCGCGAGCTTCGCGGTCGGCCACGCGAACAGCAGCCGCGGGTCGAAGGCGCGGCCGGACATGCCGTAGTTGCCCGCGCCGAAGGACGCGCCGATGTTCAGGGTCAGATGCGGCACGGTCGAGTTGGTCACCGCGTTGATCATCTTGGCGCCGTCCTTGACGATGCCGCCCTGCTCGTACGCGGTGCCCACCATGTAGCCGGTGGTGTTCTGGAGGAACAGCAGTGGGGTGTCCGAGCGGTTCGCCAACTGGATGAACTCGGCGGCCTTCTTCGACTCTTCGCCGAACAACACGCCGCGCGCGTTGGCCAGTACGCCGACCGGGAAGCCGTGCACGGACGCCCATCCGGTGACCAGGCTGGTCCCGTAGCCGGGCTTGTACTCGCCGAACCGCGAGCCGTCCACGACCCGGGCCAGCAACTCCCTTGGATCGAAAGGGACTCGCAGATCCGCCGAGACCAGGCCGAGCACCTCGTCGATGTCGTACAGCGGCTCGTCCGCCGGCTTCGTCGGTCCGGGTCCGCGTTTGCGCCAGTTCAGGTCGGCCACGATCCGCCGCCCGATCCGCAGGCAGTCGTACTCGTCGACGGCGTAGTGATCGGCGAGCCCGGACACGCGCGCGTGCATCGCGGCGCCGCCCAACTCCTCGTCGTCGGCCTCCTCGCCGGTGGCCATCCGCACCAGCGGCGGACCGCCCAGGAACACCTTGGCCTGCCCGGCCACGAGCACCGAGTGATCGCACAGCCCCGGGATGTACGCGCCGCCCGCCGTCGAGTTGCCGAACACCAGCGCGATGGTGGGAATGCCCAGCGCGGACAGCTCGGTCAGGTCGTGGAAGACCCGCCCACCGGGGACGAACAACTCGGCTTGGGTGGGCAGATCGGCCCCGCCGGACTCGACCAGGCTGATCACCGGCAGCCGGTTGCGGCGGGCGATCTCCAGCGCACGCAGGTTCTTGCGCAGGGCGTATGGGTTGAGCGAACCGCCGCGCACCGTCGGGTCGTTGGCGATCAGCACGCACTCCACGCCGGAGACCGGGCCGATGCCGGTGACCAGACCCGCGCCGACGGTGAACTCGGTACCCCACGCGGCGAGTGAGGACAGTTCCAGGAAGGGCGCGTCCTGGTCGAGCAGCAGCTCGATCCGCTGACGTGCGGTCAGCCGCCCGCGCGCCAGGTGCCGTTCGACGTAGCGCTCGCCGCCGCCGGCGCGGGCCAGGTCGAGCTGTTCGTGCAGCGCCGCGAGGGCGGCGAGCTGCGCCGTGCGGTTGTCCCGGTAGGTGTCCGACCGGGGATCGAGCCGGGAACGAAGTACGGGCACGACGTCGCCTCCTCGCCTGACGAAGCACGTCGACGCATATCGACGCATGTCGAAGGCAGCTTCCGGATGTTAACGGCCGGTCACTTGGCTACGGAAGGGTCGGCGCGGTACGGCGATCGACGGCGCGGAAGGGCTCCGGGTGGGTGTGGAGTGGCGGCGCGGGCGGAGTGGGCCGATGGGGTGACGGCGGGGGCTGGTCGCGGTCGGGCGTCGGCCATGTGGGTCCTCCGGGGCGGCGGGATGGGTGGCGGATCACCGCTCCGGTACCCCCTGCCCGGGAAAACACGACACCGACGCGGGCCCGGGATGGCGGGATCGCGTCGGTGTCGGGGTCGGGTCGGTCCGGCGGTCCGGGTCAGCCGTGGTGGTGGCCGTGGTGACCGTGGTGGCCCGCGTGCGCGTCGGCGGGCTCGCCGGTCGGCGCGGCGGTCGGCCTCGCGGCCTCGACGGTGAATTCCGCGGTCCGCACCACGCCGCCGTGCTGGAAGTCGAGGAAGAACCGGTAGGTGCCGACGCTGGGCAGCTCGGTGTGGAAGGCGATCTCCGGGCCTGCCGGGGTGATCCCGTCGCCCGGTGCGCCGCCCGGGTGTACGTGCAGGTAGGCCAGATCGCCCTCGCGCAGCACCACGAGGTGCCCGAACGCGGCGAGGTACGGCTCCAGGTCGGTGACGGGGCGGCCGTCCCGGGCCACCGCGAGGGTGATGTGCGCGCCCTGCCCGGCGGCCGGCTCACCGGCCAGGGTCACCGTGTACCCGTCCACCTCGGCGGTCGGCGCGGGCGCGGGCAGCGGCACCGGCCGGAAGTCGCCGGCGACGTGGATGTCCACGCCGAGGGTGAGCGGGGTGCCGGTGGCGGCCGGGGCGAAATCGGTGAAGACGCGGTAGGTGCCGGCCCGGTCGAGGGTGAGTTCCTGGGTCCAGACGCCGTCCTCGCCCAGCACCGGGTGAACGTGCCGGAAGCCGCTCAGGTCGCGGCGGACCACGATCAGGTGCAGGTCCTTGTCGTGTTGCGGTAGGTACTCGCGCACCGGAGCTCCGTCGGGGCCGTCGATCCGGAACGCGAAGGTGCCGGCGGGCGCCGCGACCGGGACCAGCGTGTAGCCGTCGCGGGAGACCTGGAGGCCCTCGGGCGTGGCGGGGGCTGCGGCGTGGTGGGCGTGGACGGTCATGACGGGCTCCCGGAATCGAGTGGTGTGGTCGAGCGGGCCGGTCCGGCCGTTCGGTGGCCTCGGTCGCGGCCACAACCGAAAGCTATACCCCCCGGGGGTATTCAGGCAAGCGGAGATGAAGCGAAGTGACCGGGATGGCTTGACGGCTAACATCGTTAGCCGGATGATGAACCCAAGCGGCTAACGCCGTTAGCCGATCGAATCTCGGGAGACGACCTCATGACCATCACCATGAACACGACGGACACGATGACCGCGACGCCCGCCTCGGGCGAGCAGGCCACGCCGCTGCCGCACGCACCCGGCGCACGGAACCGGCAACCGCTCGTCGCCGGTGTCACCCACGCCGCCGCCTGGGTCGCCGGCCTCACCGTCGCGGCCGGCACCACGCCGGAGCTGGGCGACTCGGCAGCCCAGATCACCTCCGCGTACGTCGACGACGCGAGCCGGGCCGTCGCGCAATCCGTCCTCGTGCACGGGCTCGCGGCCGGCGCGCTGGCCGTACTCGGTGTCGCGCTGCTGCGCCGGGCGGCCGGCGGCCGGGACCGGGCCACCCGCTTCGCGGGTTGGGCGGGCCTGACCTCGGCCGTGCTCGCCGCCGTGCAACTGGTGCTCGAACTGGTCGCCATCGGCCGGGCCGACGCAGCCGATCCCGGACTCGCGGGCGGGCTGTTCGAGCTGGTCCAGCGCATCGACGGGGTCAAGATGTTCGCCCTCGCCGCGCTGGCGTTGGGCGTGGGTGTCGCCGCGCGCCGGGTCGTGCCGCTGCGCCGCTGGGAATCGCTCACCGGCCATGCCCTCGCCGCCACGATCGTCGGCTCCGGCCTCGGCTACCTGCTCCTGAACACCGCGTTCGCGCAGTTGGCCCTGCTGTCCCTGCCGCTGCTGCTGGTCTGGGTCGTCGCCCTGGGCCACGCGTTGTCCCGGCGGTCCTGACGGCGTCGATGGGTGCGCGGGCGGGAAAACGGGATTCGCATCGTGCGCGGGATGTCGGATACTTCGGGCTCGGCCGCAGGATCATGGGAGCGAGGATCGGCGAGATGCGCACACTGCTGATGGGAGTGGTCGGCTCGACCGCCTATGGGCTGGCCACGGCGGAGTCGGACGAGGACCTGCTCGGCGTGTACATCGCCGACTCGCGCGAGGTCCTCGGGCTGAACGGCGCCACGGTGACGAGCGGCTCCAAGGTGACCACGAAGCCCGACGTGACGATGCACGAACTGGGCAAGTACTGCGGGCTGGCGCTCAAGTGCAACCCGACGGTGACCGAGCTGCTCTGGCTCCCCGAGTACCGGGTCGAGACCGAGGCGGGCCGCCGACTCCGGTCCCTGCGCGGCGCGTTCCTGTCCACCGAATACGTGCGGTCGGCCTACGGCGGCTACGCCATCCAACAGGCCAAGCGGCTGCTGGGTCGGCACGAGGCGGGCAAGGATGGCTTCTCCTCCGACACGGCCAAGCGCACCGCCAAACACGGCCGGCACTGCCTACGACTCCTGCTCCAGGCCCAACACGTGCTCCGCACGGGCGAGTTGCTGCTCGACGTCAGCGCCCACCGCGAAGACCTCTTCGCTGCGGGTCGGCTCGCCGCCGAGAACCCCGAGGCGTTCACGCAACGCTTCGAACGCGAGAAGGCCACCCTCGACGCCATCGACTCGGTCCTCCCCGACCGCCCCGACCGCGAAGCGATCAACACCCTCGTGGTCGACCTCCGGCTGGCCGCACTCACGGGGTGAACCCGATGGGTCAGCCGACCTTCATCTCGTAGCGGAGCCGCCAAGTCGCCAGGGCGGCTCTATGCCCTGATCAGCGGGTGAGCGCAGCCGTCAGGGCCGCCCACGAGGCAGAGGGCACCAAGAGGTGACCGACACGCACGTCTTTGCTGTCTCGAACCGGGACAACACCCGAAACGCCGACTGCCACCTCCACGCAGTTGGCATCGCCCCCATTGCTGTAGGTGCTCTTACGCCACGCCGCAGCCTTCGCGATGGGGGTCTCGTTCATGATGCTTCTTCCTCCATGACCCGCTTGATGAAGCTCACGGACTCGTCCGGGGAGAGCGCCGAGTCCCGTACTCGATCGTAGGACAAGCGGTGCAGCCCAACCTCGCCCGGATCCTCGATGAGTTCACCCGACTTGCTTCCTTCCAGGTAGGCAACCCCGGTCCCGTCCGACATCCAAAGCAGCGAAAGGGAACCACCCATCAGGTCGTGTGATCCCGCTGCGAATGGAAGCAACTGAATGACGGTGTGCGGAGTTTGCGCCGCCTCGACGATCCGCGCGAGTTGCGCCTGCCAGAGCTTCGAGTCCGCGAGCGGGCGCCTGATCGCAGCCTCGTCCAGGATGACCCGCAGGCTCGGCGGCGGATCCCGGTACAGCAGATCCTGTCGGGCAATACGCTCGGCGACTTGCGCCTCCAGTTCGTCCTTATTGGTCATCGGTTGCGACGACAGGACAGTTCTCGCATACGCCTCCGTCTGCAACAGGCCCGGCACCGCAAGCATGTACTTGTGCATGATCGTGGCCTGCGCTTCCCAGTACATGAACTCGTGGTAGCGCTCTCGGGCCGCCTCCTTCCGCGCTCGTTTCCACAACCACACCAACAAGCCCCTGGTCTCGTAGACGTCGTCCAATGCCTTCATGACAGGACGCTCGGATAGACGTTCGCCTGTTTCAAGGCGATGCAGGTAGGAGCGGTCGTATCGGGTGTCCTCGGCGAGCTGGGCGAGTGATTTCCCGCTGGCTTCCCGCAGACGGCTGAGCTGGTTCGCCAGGACCTCTCGGGCCGAATAGTCGTCTTCGACGTCGCGCTCAACCATGCCAAGTCCCCTTGTTGTCCAGCTCGTGGGCCACAGCGCCCTCCTGTCGAAGCCTATGAGAATGCGTCACGCTTTGAACACGGAAAGCGACGAACGGAGATGCATCCATGCCCATCGACAGGAAGACCGCCGAGGCATATCCCACCGAGCCCTGCGACTGGACCAGGGATGACGTGACCCGTTTCTGGAAGGCGAACAACAAAAGCGTCGTCCGCTGTGAACTCTCGGGCCGTATTGGCGTCTTCGCGGCGGTCATCCACATGCAAGCGTTTGTGCGTCTTCCGGGCGGGACCGAGTTCCGCACCCACTGCGCCAACCTCGTGGTGCTGGACGAAGAGGCCACCGGCGAGACCCGATGAACGACGTCAACGAAGCGCGTGAAGTCGAGTCGACCGTCGCGGCGGAGCGAACCGCCTACCTGGCGGTGCTCGTGCGCCGGGCCGTCCGGCTGCCGGGTGTATCCGCCGACGTTCGAGGGCGGAACGACGCAACGGCCGCCGTCCCGGTGCACGAGGCGCGTCGAAGCCACCGGATCGCGCCGTGAACCCGCGCGGCACGCCCCGCCGTCGTTTCGCCGCGCCCGGGCCCGGGAGTTCCGATCCGGGCGCGGAGCTCGTCCGCATCGTCAAGAGCGACGAACGCCACGACGCGCCGAGCCCACACCCTCGCCCCCCGATCCGGCTGGGCGATCACGTGCGGATCATCGATCCCACCCAGCGCCTCGGACAACCCGCCGGCACGGTGATCGCGCTCGACGATTTCCCACCCGGGCGATCCGTGTGCGTACAGCCCCTCGACGGCGGCGTGTTCTGGGTTCGTTGGATCCACGAAGTCGAGCACGCACCACCCCACCGATGAGCATTTTCACCGTGCCGCAAAAAAGCACCCACACGGCAGCCCCGCTCGCGTAGCACCCCGACTACACAAAGTGCGGTTCGGCAGGTCCGAACGACGAAATGGGGCGTCCTCGGCGAACGCGTTGAACACGAATGCGCAACGAGAGGTTTCCACTGGAAATCTCGCTGCCGATGTCGTTGGAACACCGATAGGTTGTGCGCTCCCGAGGCCCCGAATCTCTGGGTCTCCAACGCTCCGTATCCCTGGGGGATCCCGCACGTCATGACCATGCCGTTCCAGAACGAAACGCAGCTGATCATCCGTCAGAACTTCCGCCCGATCGTGAACCAGTACGTGGTTCACCTGGTCGGTCCGGACGGGCAACACGGACCGGTGATCGCGTTCGCCCAGCAGAAGCGCGGCAAGCTCAAGGAAGAGGTCATCCTCTACACGGATGACACCAAGACCACCGAACTCGCCCGCTTCAAGGCACGCCAGATGCTCGACGTGCGCGCCCAGCACGACGTGACCGGCGTCGAGGGCACCAACCTCGGCATGTTCTCCAAGGACTTCAAGAAGTCCCTCCTGCGCTCCACCTGGAACCTCGAACGCCCGGACGCCGCCAAGGCCGTCGGCCAGGAGCGCAGCCTCTTCGGCGCGATCCTGCGTCGCGTCTGGGGCTTCATACCCGTGGTCGGCGCGTGGCTGCCCGCCCCGACCTACCACTTCGACTTCGTCGACGAGGCCGGCAACGCCGTCCTGACCGTCGAGCGCCAGATGAAGCTCCGCGACCAGTACCTGGTCAAGCTGCCGGACTCGACCATGGACCGCCGCCTGGCGATCTGCGTCGCGGTCGCGATGGACGCCATCCAGAACCGCTGACCACCCCGGCGCGCACCCGCCACCCCTCCCCGCGCACGCCGACCGTCCCCGAACCGGCCGGCGTGTGCGCGGGGGCCGCCGTGCGCGCGGTGGGTTCGTCAGTCCGTGTCCGGCACCAGTACCGGCGTGTCCCGCTTGAGGATCTCTCCTCGGAAGAACGCCGGGCTCCTGAACCGCTGCACCTCCATCAACACCGCGCCGAGGACCAGCAGGCCGACGCCGATGATGAAGACACTCCCGACGCCGGCCACGCGGTTGCCGTCGCCGTAGTTGGGGTCGGCCACGTCGACCAGGGTCTTTATGAAGATCGCGCCCAGCATCAGGCCGCCCAGCGCCGGCATCACGCCCTTGATCATCGCCTCGTGCAGGCTGCGCGAGAGGTCCTTGCGGAAGTACCAGACGCAGGAGAACGCGGTCAGCGAGTAGTAGAAGCAGATCATCAGGCCGAGCGCGTAGATCGTGTCGGTGAGCACGTTCTCCGACAGGATCGTCATGATCGTGTAGAACGCGCCGGTCGCGACGCCGGCCGAGACGGTCGCGAAGCCCGGTGTCTTGAACGTGGGATGCACGCGCGAGAACACCTTGGGCACCGCCTCGTACGCACTCATCGACAGCAGCGTGCGGGCCACCGGGATGAAGGTGGTCTGGAGGCTGGCGATCGAACTGGCGAGCACCGCGACGAACATCAGGATGCCCAGACCCGAACCCATCACCGGGTCGGCCAGCTTCGCGAAGATGTTGTCGTCCTCGTCGTTGTTCAGGCCCAGCCCGGTGGTTCCGGTGCCCGCGTACATCAGGGTGGCGACGCCGGTCATCAGGTAGGCGACCACGATGAACAGGACCGAGATGATCGCGGCCCGCCCCGGGACCTTGGGACCGCCGGCGGTCTCCTCGTTGATGCTCAGGGCGGTGTCCCAACCCCAGTACATGAAGATCGACAACGACAGACCCGCGGTCAGCGCGGTGAAGCCGCCGTCGATCTCGAACGGGTTGAACCAGCTCCACGAGAACGGGATCGACGTGGGCACGTCACCGCCGGTGGCCTTGGCGATCGCCATCACGACGAACAGCGCGAGCACCGCCAGTTGCAGCGCCACGAGTACGTATTGGACCCGCTTGGTCACGGTCATCCCGCGATAGCTGATCGCGGTCGCGATCGCGATGAAGACCAGGCACGTGGGCACGTGCACCAGCTTGTTGTCGTCCAGCTCCTTGACCCAGTCGCTGTTGAACGCCTCGCCGAGCGCGAGGTAGAAGAACGACGTGCCGATGCCGGCCAGGTTGGACAGCACGATGACGGTCGCCATCACCAGGCCCCAGCCGCACAGCCAGCCCACCCTCGGGCCGAACGCCTTGACCGTCCAGGTGAACGAGGTGCCCGCGTCCGGCACGGCCTTGCTGAGTTCGCGGTAGGCGAAGGCGACGAGCAACATCGGGATGAAGCCGACCAGGAAGATCGCCGGGGCCTGTGTGCCGACCTTGTTGACCGTGGGGCCGAGCGCGCCGGTAAGGGTGTACACCGGCGCCACCGTGGAGATGGCGACGACCACGCTCCCCAGCAGGCCGATGGAATTTCGGTTCAGGCCCTTGTCCTTGAGATCGGACTCCGGAAGGTAGTGCGACTCCCCTACCCGGTGGTGCCTATCGCCCCTGTGGCGCACGTGCTCGTTCTTCACAAGCGAACAGACTAAGTCAGGATGAAACGACTTTTGACCAAGGGGGTCACGAACGATCCGGTGAGTCGCTCATGTCACTCGTTGGGGCTTTTCCAGCGGACCGACCGGTGGACCGAAGGGCCGCATCGCCGAGCATTCCGGACAGGAGTTCGGTGACCCCGACCCGGATATCGTCCCGCGACGGCGGCGTCGCCCACCCGGCGCCCACGATCGAGTCGAACATCACCCCTTCGCACCACGCGACCAGGGACCGGCCGTGCCGCTCGGGCGCGGGCGAGCCGAGCGCGGCCAACATACCGACCGCCGCACCCCGGAACGCGGCGCCCGCCTCGTCGTACACCCCGCGCAACTCGGGCCGCCGGGTCGCCTCCAGCGCCAGTTCGTAGCGGGCGATCTTCTGCTCCCGCCCGTCCCGGATCGCGTCGCCCACGATCACCGCGACCAGGTCGGCGATGCCCGCCACATCGCCGGGCAGCGCGGCCGGCAGCTCGCCGTCGGTCAGCGCGGGCGCGAACTTGCCCGCCTCCAGGACGGTCATCCGCGCCAACGCCACCTCCAGGAGCGCGGCACGCGTGCGGGCGTAGTACGACGTGGAGCCGGGCGGCAGGCCGGCGCCCTCGTCCACGGCGCGATGGGTCAGTCCGCGCATGCCGCGCTCGACGAGCAGGCGGATCGCGGTGTCGGCGATCAGGACGAGTCGGTCCGAACGGTCGGGGCTGGTGCGCTTCGCGGTGGTCACGCGAGCCAGCCTGCCACGCCACTACGGATGTAGAGATCCGACGCACTACACCCGTAGAGATCTGCCCACTACAGGCGTAGAGATCCTGTCCACTACACATGTAGAGTCATTGACACGTCCTCTACACCTGTAGTGGATGTCGAGAAGGAACGACCCATCCGGGGGAACCATGTCCGTCACGAAGCCCGAGGCGATCATCGTCGGCGCCGGACCCGGCGGGCTGACCGCCGCGACCGCCCTGCACCGGAACGGGTGGTCGGTCCTGGTCCTGGAACGCGCCGCCACGCTGGAGCCGATCGGCGCGGCCATCGTCGTCGCACCCAACGGGCTGCGCGCCCTGGACGCGGTCGACGCGGGCAGTCCTCTGCGCAAACTGGCCGCGATCCAGGGCGCCGCGACGCTGCGTCGCCCGGATGGGCGGGTGCTCGCGCCGACCAGCGGCGAAGCCTTCGTCGAGCGCTTCGGCGAACCGGTGGTGCTCGCTCCCCGGGCCGAACTGATGCGCGTACTGCACGCGAGCCTGCCGGCGCACGCGCTGCGCACCGGGACGACCGTGCTGACCGTGCGCCCCGGCGGCCCGGACGAGCGGGCCTCGGTGACCACCGCGGCCGGCGACACCCTGACCGCCGACCTCGTGGTCGCCGCGGACGGGATCCGCTCGCCGATCCGCCGGGCGCTCTTCCCCGAGCACCCCGGCCCGCGCTATGCCGGATTCACCACGTGGCGCGCGATCGTGCCGGGCATGGACATCGTCCCCGGCGAGACCTGGGGCCGCGGCCTGGTCTTCGGCGCGATGCCGCTCGCCGACGGCCGGGTGTACTGGTACGCGACCGCGAACCGCCCCGCGGGCGCGACGCACGGTGACGAGCGGGCCGAACTGCTGCACCTGTACCGGGACTTCCACGCGCCCATTCCACAACTGATCGCAGCGGCGCCGGCCGGGGAAATCCTGCACCTGGACGTGCACGAGATGGCCGAGCCGCTGCCGGCCCACCACCGGGGACGGGTCGTGCTGATCGGCGACGCGGCGCACGCGATGACGCCGAACCTGGGTCAGGGCGGCAATCAGGCACTGGAGGACGCGATCGAACTGGCCGACGTGCTTTCGGGCGCGGACGCCGACGGCGTGGTCGACGCGCTGCCCGCGTACACCGCGCGGCGGCTGCCGCGCACCTCCGATGTGGTGCGCAAGTCGCGCCGCATGGGGGCCATGGCGCAGTGGGAGGGCCGAGGTGCCGTCGCGGTCCGGGACACGTTGTTGCGGGTGGCCGGCCGGGTCGCGCCGGACGCGGCCCTGCGCCCGCTGGACACGGTCCTGGCCTGGCGCCCGCCGGTGGCTTCGGCCTGAACCGCCGGGTGTTTGCGGGTTCCACCCGCGAGGGATGCGCCGTACATTCCGTACCGGCCGGTATGTGGTTGACGGAGGGGGAACGTGGTGGCGATCGATCCGCAGCTCGTGGAGCTGTTGAGTGTCATGCCGGAGGATCTGTTCGTGGGCGACGCGGCCACCGCGCGGGCCACCATCGACGCCGGGATCGGACTGCTGCCGGTGATGACCGAGCTGGCCCGGGTGGAGGATCGCACCATCCCGGGTGCCGTCGACGCGCTGCCCGCTCGGGTCTATCGGCCCTCGGAACAGCCCGATCTGCCGGTGACCGTGTTCTTCCACGGCGGCGGGTTCGTGATCGGCGGTCTGCACAGCCACGACGCGCTGGCCCGGCGGATCGCCCGGCACGCCGAGTGTGTGGTGATCTCGGTGGACTACCGGCTCGCCCCCGAGCACCCGTTCCCGGCCGCGACCGAGGACGCGTTCGCCGCGTACCGCTGGGTGCTCGACAACGCCGCCGAACTGGGCGCCGACCCGGCCAGGATCGCCCTGGCCGGCGACAGCGCGGGCGCCACCCTGTCCGCGACCACGTGTCTGCTGGCCCGCGACCACGGCCTCCCGCAGCCGGCCCTGCAGATGCTGTGGTATCCGGCGACCGGCGTCGAGGACACCGTGTCCCGGGCCGAGAACGCGCACGCGCCGCTGCTCACCGCCGCCTCGATCGCGTGGTTCATGAGCCACTACTTCGGCGGACGGGGGTTCGACGAACTGGGCCCGTACGCCCGGATCGGCACCATCGAGGACCTGTCCGGGCTGGCGCCGGCGCACGTCGTGCTGGCCGGCTACGATCCGCTGCGCGACGAGGGCGCGGACTACGCCGAGCGATTGCGCGCGGCGGGCAACACCGTCGAGTGCGAGCTGTTCGAGGACATGGTGCACGGCTTCATGAGCTTCGTGGACCTGATCCCGCGCTGCGAGGAGTGCGCCTCGGGGTCTTTCACCGCACTGCACAAGGCACTGCACCCGTAAAGCACGGCACCTGTAGGGCGGTTAGGACCGGGCGGACGCGGGCCCGACGGACGCGGACCGGGCGGACGCGGACCCGACGGAGACGGACGCGACAGGCGCGGACCCAACAGGGCTGCGGCGAAGGCGCGACAGCGCAAGGCCGCCGTCAGCGCGACGGCAGGATCAGCAACTCGTCCGAGCCCGGCCGCCGCAGCACGTCCACCGGATGGCCGTACAGGTCGGACAACACCGGTGCGGTGCACACCCGGTCCGGCGGACCGCACGCGACCAGACGGCCGCCGGCGAGCAGCGCGATCCGGTCCGCGTAGGCGGCGGCCAGGTTGAGGTCGTGCAACACGATCACCACCGCGTCACCCCGGCGGGCCCGGGCGCGGGCCAGCCGCAGCACGTCCTCGGTGTGCTTGAGGTCCAGCGCCGCGGTGGGCTCGTCGAGGAACAGCACGGGTGCGCCCTGCGCGAGCACCCTCGCCAGTGAGACCCGGGCCCGCTCGCCACCGGACAACGACGGGTAGGCCCGGTCGGCCAGGTGCGCGACATCCGTCTCGGCCAAGCAGCGCGCCACGATGGCGTCCTCGGACTCCTCGCTCGGCAGTCCCGCGTGCGGCGCGCGGCCCATCCGCACCACCTCGTCCACCGTGAACGGGAAGGACAGCGTGACATTCTGCGGCAACACCGCGCGGCGCAAGGCCAGTTCGCGCTGCGAGTAGTCGGACAACGGCCGATCGGCGATCCGCACGGTGCCCTGATGCGGCGTCAGATCACCGGTGAGCAGGCCGAGCAGGGTCGACTTGCCCGCGCCGTTGGGTCCGAGCACCGCGACGATCTCGCCGTGTCGCACATTCAGCGAGACGCCGTCGACCAGGTTGCGGCCGGCGACGGCGAAGCCGACGTTCTCGGCCTCGACGCCGATCGCGCCGGACTCGGGAGTGGGCGCGGTCGCCGCGCCGCGATTCCGGGCGAGCAGCCTCATCAGGCCCAACCTCCTTGTCGGGAACGGGTCCTGCGCAGCAGCCACAGGAAGAACGGGGCACCGATCAGCGCGCTGAGCACACCGAGCGGTACCTCCTTGGGCATCGCGATGGTGCGCGCCGCGAGGTCGGCGCCGACGGTGACGAGCGCGCCCAGGACGGCGCTCGCCGGCAGCAGCAGCCGGTGTCGGGGACCGGCGATCAGCCGGATGATGTGCGGAACGACCAGGCCGACGAAGGTGATCACCCCGGCCGCGGCGACCGCCGCACCGACCAGGGTGGCGCTGAGCACGACCACCACGATGCGGACCCGTTCGGTGTCCACGCCCAGGTGTCGGGCGCCGCGTTCGCCGAGCGCCATGATGTCCAACGCCCGGGCGTACCGGGGCAGGATCAGCAGGCCGATGATCGCGAACGGCGCGAGCGCGCCGATGATCTTCCAGCTCGCCCCGCCGACGCTGCCCAGGTTCCAGAAGGTGATGCTGCGCAGTTCGGCGTCGTCGGCGACGAAGGTGAACAGCCCGATCGCGGCGCCGGCCAGCGCGTTGATCGCGATGCCGGTCAGTACCAGGGTGACCACTTCGGTGCGGCCGTCCGCACGGGAGAGCAGGTAGACGAACAGCGTGGTGATCAGGCCGCCGGCGAAAGCGAAGGCGGTCACCGTCCAGGAGCCGAACGTGGAGACGCCCATCACGATCGCGCCCACCGCGCCCAGTGCCGCGCCGGAGGACACCCCGATCACGCCGGGCTCGGCGAGCGGGTTGCCGAACACGCCCTGCATCGCGGCCCCGGCGCAGCCCAGGCACGCGCCGACCATGATGCCGAGCACGATGCGCGGGAAGCGGATGTTCCACAACACGGCCTCGTTGGCCTGCGACACGTGGCCGATGTCCAGGCCCAGGTGGTGTAGTACCGAGGAGAGCACCTGATCGGACGGGATGTCGAAGGCGCCCATGCCGGCCGACACGACGCTCGTGGCCAGGAGCAGCAGCACGAGCGTGGGCATCAGCCACCGGCCGTGTTTGCGTGGGGTCGCCACCACGGGGGCAGCCGCGTCCGGAGCCTTCGGCTCCGAGGCCGCCGTCTCCGGATCCGCCGCCACCGGCGCCGCGGTCTTGGTGAGTTCGACCACGGGCGGCGGTGAAGCCGGTTCGTCCGTGGGTTCTTGACGCTCCGTCACCGTTGCCACGGGCTCCCCTGTACCTTCCCGTCGTGTGTCCGCGGGCGCCGCGCGGACCGAGAGGGCCCGGCCGGCGCCTGCGCGGCGGCACGGGCCGAGGCTCGGCCGACCCTAGCCATGCAGCAGATCGACGAGCTTGTTCAGCGCGACGCCCGCGGTCGGACCGCCACCGCCCAGTTCCAGGTCGTCCATCGCGACGACCTTGCGGTTCTGGCCGGCGGGCGTTTGTGCGACACCCGGCAGCTTGAGCACGCCGTCGACGCCGCCGACCGACTCCAGGCCCTTCTGGAAGACCAGGATGACGTCGGGCTTGGCCGCGACCATCGCCTCGGGGGTCAGCGCGGCGGACATCTCCACGCCCAACTCGGTGCCGGTGTCGATGCCGCCGGCGGCGGTGATCATGCTGTCCGGGCCCAGGCCCTTGCCGCCGATCTGGTACAGGTTGGCCTGCCCGCGGATGTACAGGAACGCCACGCGCGGCTTGGTGGTGGCCTGCGCGCCCTTGGCCTTGGCCGTGGCGATCTCGCCGGCGGTCCGGTCGGCGAGCGTCCTGCCCTTGTCCGGCACGCCCAGCGCGGTGGCGATGGTGGTGATCCGGGTGATCGCGTCCTCGGGCTTGCTGCTGTCCGGGATCAGCACGATCGGTACGCCGGCCGCCTTGAGTTGGTCGATCGCGCTGCGCGGCCCGACCGAGGCGCTGCCGATGGCGATCGTGGGCCGCTGGGCGAGGATGCCCTCGGGGTTGAGGGTCCGCGAGTTGCCGAAGGTCGCCTTGCCCTTGCTCTCCGGCAGGACCGCGCCGGAGGTGTCCACGCCGACGACGTTCGAGGCCAGGCCGAGCGCGTACACCGTCTGTGCGATGTCGCCGCCGAGCGGGACGATCCGGCTCGCGTCCTTGACGGTGACCTTGCCCATCGTGGTGTCCACCGTGGCGGGCAACGCCGTACCGGCCGCGGCCTGGCCGGTCTTGCCGTCGGACTTGTCTTCGTCGTCGCCACCGCACGCCGTGGCGAACGCGGTGATGGCGAGGACGGCCGCGGCCACCTTCAAGCTTGTTCGACGCAGACGCATCCGGCGGCCTTTCGAGCTGTGGAGTAGGCGGACGAGCGGCCCGATTTCTTAGGCAAGCCTTGCCTGTCCTACTGCGCAACTTAAAGGTGAGGCTTGCCTAACTTCAAGCCCGGGTCGGGTGGACAACGTCACACGCGAGCCGCGGTCCGCTCCCCCGGCAGCGGCAGGCGCAGCACCAACACCGCCGCGTCGTCGACGTTGCCGGTCTCGTCCGCCGCCGCGAGCACCGCGTCCGCGATCGCCTCGACGCCCGCGTCGGCGCACCCGCGGGCCCGCTCGGCCGCCCGCTGCAGGCCGATGTCGATGGGCCGTTCGCGCGACTCCACCACTCCGTCGGTGACCAGCACGACGATCGAGCCCGGGGTCAGCCGCAGCTCGTGGGTCGGGTAGTCCGCGCCCTCCAGGATGCCGAGCACCGGCCCGCCGGGCGTCTCCAGCACCTGCGATCGCCCGTCCGGGGTGAGCACGATCATCGGTACGTGGCCCGCCCGGCCCACCGCGCACGCACCGGTCGCCGGGTCGATGCCCAGCAGCGTGCAACTGGCGAAGGCGTCCCGGTGCAGCGCGGCCAGCAGGTCGTTGGTCCGGCGCAACACCCGGCCCGGGTCGGCGTCCTCGGCCGCGAAGGCCCGCTTGGTGGTGCGCACCTGCCCCATGAACGCGGCCGCGTCCACGTCGTGGCCCTGCGCGTCGCCGATGGCCACCAACGCGGTGCCGTCATCGCGGGCGATCACGTCGTACCAGTCGCCGCCCACCGACAACCCGTCCCGGGCCGGCGCGTAGCGCACCGCGACCTCCAGGCCCGGCACCACCGGCAGGCGCGCGGGCAGCATGGTGCGCTGGAGCGCCTCGGCGAGTTCGGCGCGGGCCTGTTGCAGCCGGATCCGCTCGATCGCCTGACCGGCCAACTGACCGAAGGTGCGCATCAGCGCCCGCTCGTCCTGGGTCGGCCGGTGCTCGCGGTCGTAGGTCACCGCGAGGCCGCCGATCGGACGGTCGCCGCCGGCGAACGGGATGATCGCGTACGCCCGGGCGTCGGTGGCCTCGATCAGTTCGGGCGCGTCGGGCCATCCCGCGGTGTGCTCCGCGAGCGATTCGACGAAGATCGGCTCTCCGGTGCGAATCGCCCACCCCAGCGGACGATCCGCGGTCGGGGCGATCCGCTCCAGGGCGGGCATCAGGTCCGCCCGTACCCCGGGCCCGAAGGACATCCGCAGCCGGTCGTGGTCCACCAGCGCGACCAGGGCGCCCGTACCGCCGAACACCGGGGCCACCCGGTCGAGCATCACCGCGCTCAGTTCGTCCTCGGTGACCGCGCGGATCAGCGCCGCGGACACCTCGGCCAGTCGCTCGCCGCGTTCGCGCGCCGCGCTCAGACGCCGCTCGGCCTCGGCGCGCAGCCGGACCACCTCGGTCTGGTCGTGGTCGACACCCACGATCACGTCGCGGCCGTCGATGCCCAGCCGGAGCCTGCGCATGTGCGACTCGACCCAGTGCCAACCGTCCGCGCCGCGCACCCGGAACATGGTGCGGTCCTCGTCGACGCCCCCGGGGCGAAGCGCCTCGATCCGTCGGGTGAGGTCCGCCCGATCCTCGGGGTGGACGTCGGCGAGCCAACGCGGGCCGGCGTCGCCGCCTTCGGCGTCCGCGTCCGGAGCGTGCAGCCGTGGCCGGCCGCCGTGCCAGCGCCACGTGCCCGAGTCCGGGTCCCACGTCCACAGTCCGAATCCGCCCAGTTTCGCGGCCAGGCGGAAGTGCACGAGCTGGGCCTCCAGCTCGCTGTGCCCGCGCAGCTCGCGCAGCACGGTGTCGGGTCCGTGCGCGACCGCCTCGAACAGGCAGACCACCGCGATGCCGTCCGCGGTCGGCAGCTCGACCACCTTGGTCGCCGGCCGCCCCGGCGTGGCTCGCGCCTCGCGGACCAGCTCCCGCCACGCCTCCCGGGCGTCGGGCCCGAGTCGGTCGCCGATCAGGGACGGGAGCGGTTGTCCGGGCGCCTCGCCGAGCAGGCCGACGGCCCGGGCGAAGCGTGGCGTGCGGGCCAGGATCCGGCCGTCCGCTCCCACCCGGGCGGCCGCGACGGCCGGGTCGAGCACGATCTCCGTGATTTCTCCGCCTCGCCTCATCGCCGTGTCGGGCCGGTCGCCACGCACGGGCATGCGTGGGCACGCCGCGGCGGCGTGGGAGCTCGGCCCGTCCTCCTGATTCGACCGTAGCCGGGTCAGGGACACCTCGCTCAGGGACCATGCACCCCACGCACGGGGACCTTGGACCCGTTCGTTCGGCGCCGCCGAGTCCGCGCCGCGCGATCCGCGCCGCCCGGTCCGAGGCGCCCGTTGCGCGCGCCGCGCGGTCGTTTCAGCGCTCGCGCCAGGCCCGGCTGTGCCGGCGGATCTCGGCCGCGGAGAAGTTCTCGTGGTCCTCGCCCCACGCGGTGACGCCGTCGAAGGTCCACTCGGTGAGGCCGTTGACGGTGAACAGGTTCGGGTTCAGGAAGAAGCCGAGCCGGTTGTGCATGCGCCCCTCGGCGTGCAGTTCGCGGCCGAGTTCGTCCACCGCGTCGAGCACGATCCGGGTGGCCCAGCCGGTGGTGTCCTCGCGTTCGACCACCTCACGGCGGCCCTTGGCCAGCTTGGCCCAGGTGCCGTCGCGGAGCAGGTAACCGTGGATGGACACGCAGCCCGTGCCGAAGTCCATGGTGATGCTGTGGAAGGCGTCCCGGTCGGAGGCGGTCGCGTAGCTGTAGCCGCCGCGTCTGGCGGGCGACTGCATCAGGCCGGGACCGAACTGCGAGCGCGGTCCCCACGAGCGGTCCCGGAAACCGTACGAGTCGACCGGGATCTCCTCGCCACGCAGCACGAGCGTGCCGGTGTAGCGGCCGGGCTGGTCGACGTGCTTTTCGCCGAGGTAGTGCGGCGGCAGCACCCCGGTGAAGGTCAGGTCGACGTGGATCTCGTCGCCGCCGTCCGGGTCGTCGTAGCCGACCTCGTACACCCGTTGCGGTTCCACGCAGCGCACCCGGAAGCCGTTCGGCAGGCGCAGGTCGGTCAGGTCCTGGTCGGGGATCGGCAGATGCCAGAAGTTCTTGGCGTAGACCGCCTCGTGCGGATGTTGCCCGCTGTCGTCCCAGAAGTACGCGCCGCCCGCCGCGACCCCCTGGTTCGCCCGGAAGAACGGATAGAGCTGCCCGGACAGCCGCTTTTCCGGAACCGTGAAGGTGAACCAGGAGGTCTCCGACCAGTACGGGTCGTCGTTGGTCGGCGGGTGGAACATGTCGTCGGGGTGGTGAGTGGTCATGGCCAACGGGTACTACGGGTACTTGGCCGAGTCAATGACTTTCGCCGACGAGCACCGTGGGCGACCGCTCAGCCCGGCGGGCGACCGCCGTGCCGGCTATTCGAGGGTGACGTCCACTGTGAGCGGTCCCTCCGCGGCAACGCGGTCGATCCGGGTGATGTGTCCGGCCGCGCGCAGATCCGTCTCGACCAGGGCCGCCCGGGCCAACTGGGCCGGGGCGCCGGTGATCGTGACGCCCGCCACCTCGGCCCGCATCGACACCTGCGCGGCGGACTTGGCCTTGCGCACACCGGCGATCAACTCGGACGCGGTACCCAACAACGCCCGATCGGCCGCCGGCGCGTGCGGCTCGGGCCAACTCGCCCGGTGCACCGAGCCGTCCCGCCACCACGACCACACCTCCTCGGTCGCGAACGGCAACACCGGCGCGAGCAACCGCAGCAGTACGGACAGCGCGCTCGCGAGGGCGGCCCGGGCCGACGCGGCGCCCGCCGGCGACCCGGCCTCGCCGTAGGCGCGGGCCTTGACCAGTTCCACGTAGTCGTCGCAGAAGTACCAGAAGAACCGCTCGGTCCGGTCCAGCGCCCGCGCGTAGTCGTAGTCCTCGAACGCCTCGGTCGCCGCACGGACCACCTCCGCCAGTTCGGCCAGCAGCGCCAGGTCCAGCGGTTCGGTCACCGCCTCGGGGACCTCGACCGCATCGTGTGCCCGGTCCGCCTCGACCGCCGGGTCCGCCTCGGCCGCCGGGTCCGCGCCGCCCGCCTCTGCCGCGCCGATCGAGAGCACGAAGCGGCCGACGTTGAGCAGCTTGATCGCGAGCCGCCGGCCGACCTTCATCTGGCCGACGTCGAACGCGGTGTCCACGCCCGGCCGGCCGTTCGCCGCCCAATAGCGCACCGCGTCCGAGCCGTGTTGGGCGAGCAGGTCGACCGGGGTCACCACGTTGCCCTTGGACTTGGACATCTTCTTGCGGTCCGGGTCCAGGATCCAGCCGGAGATCGCCGCGTGCGCGAACGGCAGGCTTTCGTGCTCGGCGTCCGCCCGCACCACGGCGGAGAACAGCCAGGTGCGGATGATCTCGTGTGCCTGCGGCCGCAGGTCCATCGGGAAGACCCGGGCGAACAGGTCCTCGTCGCGACACCAGCCGCCCGCGATCTGCGGCGTGAGCGAGGAGGTGGCCCAGGTGTCCATCACGTCCGCGTCGCCGACGAACCCGCCGGGCTCGCCGCGCTGTTGCTCCTGGTATCCGGGCGGCACATCGGTGTACGGATCGATCGGCAGGTCCGCCTCGGCCGGGCGCAACGGCGTGTCGTGGCGCGGCCGGCCGTCCGCGTCCAGCGGGTACCACAGCGGCACCGGCACACCGAAGAAACGCTGCCGGCTGATCAGCCAGTCGCCGTTGAGGCCCTCGACCCAGTTGTCGTAGCGCACCTTCATGTGCGCCGGATGCCAGGTCAACTCGGCGCCCCTGGCCAGGAGTCGGGCGCGCAGGTCGGCGTCGCGTCCGCCGTTGCGCAGGTACCACTGCCGGGTGGTGACGATCTCGAGCGGCTTGTCGCCCTTCTCGTAGAACTTCACCGTGTGCGTGATCGGCTTCGGCTCGCCGATCAGCTCGCCGCTCTCGCGCAGCATCGCCACGATTCGCTCGCGCGCGGTGAACACGGTCGCGCCGGCCAGTCGCGCGTAGGCCGCGACCGCCTCGGGGGCGTCGATCCCGCTCGGCGGTTCGCTCAGGAAGCGGCCGTCCCAGCCGAGCACCGCCCGGGTTTCCAGGCGCAGTTCGCGCCACCAGGTGACATCGGTGGTGTCACCGAACGTGCACACCATGGCGATCCCGGAACCCTTGTCCGGATCGGCCAGCGGGTGCGCGTACACCGGCACCGCGACGTTGAACAGCGGCGTGCGCACGCTGTTCCCGAACAGGTGGGTGTAGCGGGTGTCGTCGGGATGTGCGACGAGTGCGACGCACGCCGGCAACAACTCCGGTCGGGTGGTCGCGATTTCCAGCGCATCACCGGTCGGCGCGCGAAACGCCAGGCGGTGGAAGGCACCGGGGCGCTCGCGGTCCTCCAACTCGGCCTGTGCGACGGCGGTGCGGAAGGTGACGTCCCACAGCGTGGGGGCCTCGGCCGGATAGGCCTCGCCGCGCTCCAGGTTGCGCAGGAAGGCCCGCTGGGAGGCGGTCCGCGAGACCGTGTCGATGGTCTGGTAGGTCATCGTCCAGTCGACGGACAGCCCGAGCAGCCGCCACAGTTCCTCGAACGCCTTCTCGTCCTCGTGGGTCAGCCGCTCGCACAGTTCGATGAAGTTCCGCCGGGAGACCGGGATCTGCTGCTTGCCGGGCGACGTGGGCGGCACGAAGTCGGCGTCGTAGGGCAGCGCGGGATCGCAACGCACGCCGAAGTGGTTCTGCACGCGCCGCTCGGTGGGCAGGCCGTTGTCGTCCCAGCCCATCGGGTAGAACACCTCGCGCCCGCACATCCGGCGGTAGCGCGCGATGGCGTCGGTGTGGGTGTAGGAGAACACGTGGCCCACGTGCAGCGATCCGCTGACCGTCGGCGGCGGGGTGTCGATCGAGTAGACCTCGTCGCGGGTCCGGCTCCGGTCGAAGCGGTATACGCCCGTCTCTTCCCAGACGCGCGACCATTTCGCTTCCAGCCCGTCGAGGGGGGGCTTGTCGGGCATGCGGGGGGAACCAGTCGGGGCAGCCATGCCCCCGGAGCGTACCCGGCGCCTCGTCCGGACTCGAACCGATTCCGGAGCCGGCAGTGGGTGTCGCGGCCGGTCGGTGGGCCGGGCCGGCCGGATCGGCGGGCCCGGCGGAGCCCGCGGGAGCCGCGGGTGCCTCGGAACGACGGGAGGTCCGCGAGTCGCCCATCGGGGGGGCGGGCGGCTCGCGGACCTCGGGGGCCGGTGACGCAGGGGTCAGGCGTCGGTGCGCAGCGCGCTGACGAATGTGCGCCAGGGGGTGCGGGCGAGGGTCAGCAGCCCGACGGCCGGGTCCTTGCTGTCCCGTACCTCGACGGCGCCGTCCGGGTGCGGGCGGATCTCGGTGCAGTCGCCGTTCTGCATGCTGTAGGAGCTCTTGAACCAACGGGGGGCGTTGTTCTCAGGCATGGCGTTCTTCCTTCTCGGTGGGCGAGTCGCTCCGGTTTCGAGCGGCTCGGTCTGCGAGTTGCTGGGCACTGGCCGCGATGAAGGCCTCCGACTCGACGGGGCTGAGCGCGATGCCCCGCAAGTCGGCGAAGACCTTGCCGTAGTGAGCGGTGTCCTGGGCTCTTTCCAGGTACGCGTGGCTGGTGATGTTCTCCAGCGAAACCACTTCCATCCCCGACGGGGGAGGGAATCCGTAGATCGAGAACGGCGTGGGGCCGCCCGGATAGGCGCCTGCCGAAAAGGGTAGTACTTGCACGGTCACGTTCGATAGTTGTGCAATTTCGATCAAGTGCACGAGTTGTTCTCGAAGCACCCGATGGCCGCCTATTTCCTGGCGCAAAGCGGCCTCGCCGATCACCATCAACACCTCCAGTGGGGCCGGTTCCTCGCGGGTGAGCACGCGCTGTCGATCCAGCCGCACCCGGACCCTGGTGCGGCACTGCTCGTCGACCGGTCCGACCGTGCCGCCGCGGATCACCGCCGTCGCGTACTCCTCGGTCTGGAACAACCCGGGAATGATGCTCGGCTGGAAGCCCAGGCAGGACGCCACCTCGGCCTCCAGTCCGATCAAGTCCAGGAAGTCCTGGGGAAGTTGATCGGCCAGGTCGCGCCACCAGCGCTGTCGGCGGCCCTCGCGGGCGAGCGCCAGCCAGCCCTCCCGCGCCTGTGCGTCGCCCACCTCGTACAGATCCAGCAGCGCCTTCAGATCCAGCGCCCGAATCCCACTGCGTCCGGACTCGATCCGACTGACCTTCGCCGGATGGCAGGAGAGGGCGTCGGCGGCGTCCTCCAGCAACAGCGACTTGTCCTCGCGCAGGCGACGCAGGTTGGCACCCAGAACGCGTCTGCGCACCGTCGGGTATTGCTCCGCGCCCATTTTTCCTCCCGCTCCCGAGCACTTCCGTCGAGGTATTCCGGCCGCGCCGAGGCTTCGAGCCGTTCATCATCTTTACCGGCTTCACCGGCTTTTCCGGGCTTCACCGCGGCGAGTCGCCCGTCATGGTACTCATGTCCGACACTCTGCAAGTCGAGTGAGTTGTTTGACTTGCACTTATTGCGCCCACCGAGGACGCTACTTACAGCGACACCTCGACCACCCGTCGGGCTGCTCGCGCAAGTGACCGATCGCGCCTTTTCCCGACCTTTGGGAGGCGAGGGAACGTGCTGCAGGAGCAAGATGCCGGCGTGAACCAGGCAGGGATCGCGTGGATCAGCGCCGCCACCCGCGATCCGCGCGAAACGCGGTACACGTGGCTGACCAACCCGGGTGCACGGCGCGCCGCGGACACCGGTCGTCTGTTCGACGCCGTGGTGATGCGGGTCGACCTCGGCGCCGCCGTGCTCGACCTGCTCACGGCCGCCGCCGAACCCGTCGGGGCGGTAATCGCCGAGGAACACGCGGGCAAGTGGGCCTATCTGGTCGGCCCCGGCAGCGCCGAGGCCTGGCTCGCCGCCGTCGGCCCCGCCGTCGGCCCGGCCGACGGCACCCGATACCACTACGTCGGCCACGGCGGCTGCCTCACCCTGCCCGGCCCGCGTCCCTACCCCGGCTCGTCGATGATCTGGATCGTGCGCCCGGGCCTGAGCACCAACCTGACCTGCGTCCCGACCTTGGCCGCCGCCTACCTCCACGCCGAATCCCACCGCCCCGGCCCCACGCCCTGAGCCGCCCCGGCACCCGAGGCCATGGCCCGTCGAAGCCGGAAACGGGCGCGAACTACGTGTGGGTGAGCGGGGACGGGCGGACGAAAGGGGTGTCGGTCGGGCGTAGCGAGGCGCGCGGACCGGCGGCGGTTCGGATCGCGTCGAGGCAGCGGGGTGGGTCCGCGGCGTAGATGTTGCTGAACCAGGCCATGTTGGCCTCGACCACCACCCAGTACTCCTCGGCCGTGTCGGCGGTGCCGGCCAGGCCGACGTCCACCACGACCGCGCCGGGTAGGTCGGCGGCGGTGTGGGCGAGCATCTCGGCGGCGAAGGCCAGGAGTTCGCCGGCCCGCGGATCCTCGGTGAGCGGCAGCGGGTCGAGTCGGCCGAAGCGCGCGTAGCGCGAGCCGGTGTGTACGACGCCGTCCAACACGAACAGCCGGTATTCGGCGACGAATGTCCGGATCTCACTGACCAGGACCGGGGTTTCGCCGGGAACGGCGGGCGGCAGTCGGGTGCCGTCGGCGTACACGGCCGCCTCGAACGACTTGTCGCTCGGCGGCTTGACGAAAGCCGGCACGCGCAGCCGCCGCGCCTCGGCCATGGTCGTCCGCGTGATCGCCCGCCGGGTCCAGCGCTCGTCCAGCGTGGTCAGCCAGTGGTCGGCCGGCTCCAGCAAAGCTATGTCCAGCGACTCGGCCACCGTGTCGGCGAACCGGGGTCCGCCGTAGTAGACCGCCGATCCGCGCAGGTCGGGCCGCGGACCGTCGAGCACGGCGACCGCCATGCCGCGCTCGACGGCGGCGCGGGCCAACAGGTCTGCGGTCGTGGTGGCTTGCGCGGACAGGGCCAGGGTCTCGATCACGATCGCACGTTAGGGCGTGTAGCCCGGCGCGGCGACCGGGTTTCGGATAGGAATTGCATGAGGGCTCGGTCAGGGGGACGGTGTGTGGAACGCGATCGTGGATGTGGCCGATGTGTGTCACTCCGAAGGGCTTCATCCGATCGGCGCGAAGGGGCCTTTTGCGGCCCGGCTCGACGCGGTCGTGAGCGCGTGGCGGGCCCGGCACGGTGCCGGCGTCCGGGTCGAACTCGTGCTGGCCAAGGCGCTGTTGCCGGCTCTGGACGCGGCCGACCGCAGCGAATTGTCGCGCCGCGCGGCCCGGGGCGAGGTGAGCGTGCGTGCGGTCGCGGACACGTTCCTGCTCGAACGCGCCGAGGCCGAGGGGCTGCACGTGCTCAGCGGGGACCTCTTCCTCGACTTCCGTGCTCGGCATCCGTGGGTCCGGTCGCACCCGGAACGTTTCCATCACTGGCACCAGGACGAGCACGGCGTGCACTTCGTCCCGCGCGGCATCGACCCCGAGCCGCTCCGACCGCTCGCGCCGGAGGAAGACGTCGAAGGGCTCGACGGGTCCGCGCGGCCGCACCCGGGCCCGGAGATCCTGAACACCCGGTGGCGGTGCATCGAACCGCGCTGTCCGTACGCGCGCACGTGGACGGGCCTGATCCCGGTGTGGCCGCGCGTGGACGTCGGCGCGCGGGCGCTCTGCCCGGAGTGCGCGAGTGTGCTCGCGGCCCAGGGCCCCCGGCGGGCGACCCGACAGGTGGAGTTGGCCGACCACGCCACCGGCGAGTCGATCGAACGCCTGCCGCTGGAGTTGGGCATCAATCTGGTCCTGGGCCGGGGCCGGATCGCGAACGGCTACAACCTGGGCACCCGGCAGCGCCGATTCGGCGAGGCGGTGCGCTACGTCAGCCGGCAGCACCTACTGCTGCGCTTCGCGACCGGACGCGCCGGTGAGCGGGTGCTCGCGGTCGACCTGGGTTCGGCCAACGGCACCGAGATCGAGCGCTGGAACGGAGCCGGCCACGAACCCGGTCGGCCGTTGGTCGTCGACGTGGAGGAGATGCTCGCCCCGCGCGACCGGCTCGTGCTCGGCGGCGGTGTGCGCGTCGAGGTCGGCGCGCACGACTTCGACCCGAAGGCCGCGCCGCGCCACGTCGAGCACACCGAGCACGTGGCGCGGCGGGCCGTACCGCGGGGATGAGCCGGGGGCGGGCGCGAACCGCAGGGCTCGGCGGGCGGTAGCGTTCGAGGCGGGGCGGGGGCGGACGTGAGACGAGAGGGGTGGCGTGAGCAGCGTCGACACGGTGTCGTTGCAGGACCTGTGGGACCGGGTGGTCGGAACCCAACCGGATCCGCCGAGTTGGCTCGCGCTCGTGACCGGGGCGGTCGCGGTCGTGGTGGTGCTGTACCGCCCGACCTGGCGACCGCTGCGCTCGGTCGTGACGATCGCGCACGAAGGCGGGCACGCGATGGTCGCGCTGCTCAGCGGGCGCCGATTGTCCGGCATCCGACTGCACTCGGACACCTCCGGGGTGACCGTGTCGGTGGGCAAGCCGACGGGCCTGGGCATGATCTTCACCGCGATGGCCGGCTACATCACGCCGTCCATCCTGGGCGCGGGTGGTGCGGCGCTGCTCGCGGGCGCGCACATCACCATGGTGTTGTGGGTGGCGCTGGTGCTGCTCGCGCTGATGTTCATCGCGATACGCAACTGGTTCGGCGCGCTGGTGCTGCTGACCACCGGCGGGGTGATCTTCGCGATCTCCTGGCTGGCCAGTGCGCGGATCCAGGCGGCGTTCGCGTACCTGCTGGTGTGGTTCCTGCTGGTGTCCGGGGTGCGGCCGGTCTTCGAGCTTCAGCAAATGCGCGGTCGTGGCCGCGCGCCGTGGTCGGACGCGGATCAGCTCGCCGACCTGACCAAGATCCCCGGGACGGTGTGGGTCGGCTTCTTCGGCCTGGTCTCGGCCGCGGCCCTGGGCATCGGCGCGGGCTCGCTGCTCACCTGAGCGCTGCCGCACACCAAAACGATCGGCCCGACGCCGGCCGGCTCCACCTCGCGGTGGGGCCGGCCGGCGTCGTCCCACGTCTCGTGGAACCCGCGATCAGAGCGCGTCGGGCAGCTTCGCGAGCACGCCGTCGTAGATCCGCTTGAGCCCGGCGGGCGCGAAGGTCTTCTCGAAGAAGCCCCCGATGCCGCCCGCCCCGTTCCACACCGTGACGACCTCGACCCGGCTGCCCGCGCCCGCCGGCGACACGGTCCACGTGGTGACCATCGACGAGTTGGCGTCGGTCTCCACCAGCGTCAGGGGGGCCGGCTCGGTGACCGTCACCAGGCAGTCTCGCGACCGCTTGCTCGTGGCCTGCAGCCGCCAGTGCGCCACCGTGCCGGCGCCCTTGCCGCCCTCGCGCACGTCGTACTCCGAGAAGTGCTCGGTGAGCAGCTTGGGCCGCACGTCCGCGTAATCGGCGACGGCCGCGAAAACCGTTTCCGGTTTCGCCGCCACAGTCGTCTGTGCGGTTGCCCTGACCTGCGCCATGACCACTCCTTGCCCTCGATTGCTGTCGGCCGGGTCAAGCAAACCACTCCGCCGCCCGGGTACCGAATCGCACTCCCCCCAGCGGCCGGTCGGCAACGGGTCTCAGGCGATCTCCACGCCGAACGAGCCGGCCAGTGCGGCGAGGTCGAACTCGTAGCCCTGGCCCTCCGTACGGAACTTCCAGCCGGCGCCGTGGCGGTAGAACGTGCCCAGCAGCAACACCCGTTCGACGGTGGCGGCGTCGAGCACCGAGCGGACGAACGAGGTGGCCTGGAACGGCGCCACGTCGATCTCGATCGGCCCGACCGCCGCGAATGTGCTCGCTCCGTCGACCGAGGCCGCGATGACGACGCGACGTACGTCACGTGGCAGCGCATCCAGTTCGAGCGTGACCGTCTGCTCGGCCGGGCCGGACGCGTCGAGGGCGACCGTCTCCGACGGGGTGGCCGGTTGGTTCCAGAACACGAAATCGGCGTCGCCGCGTACCCGTTCGTGCTCGTCGAGCAGAAAGGCCACGATGTCGATGTCCTCGTCCGGGCGCTCCCAGGCCCAGGACGCGTTCAGCGTCCACCGGCCCGGGTCGGCGCCGCCGGGCAGTTGCACGGTGCCGCCGCGCGGGAGGTTGTCGCCCCTACCGGCCGGGCCGGCCCCGGGCTCGGCTCGGGGGCCGGACTCGGGCGCGTCGGCGAGTGAGGCGTGCCATTGCGCCTCGGTCAGGCACACCGCGCCGAACGCCCGCGCCCGGGCGATCCGGGGATCGGTCGCCGCGCCGGGCAGCACCACCACGGTGTCCACGGTCGAGGTGAGGTTGATCCGGAGCCGAGCGCCGGAGTCGAGGACGAGTTGGCGCACCCGGCCGCCCTCGCCGTGCTCGTCCCGGCCCTGGAGGACCAGGACCTGACGCACCGTCGGGCGAATGGGGACGCGCGGCGGAGCGACCGGGGCCGCGCCCGACGGGGGCGCACTCGGCGCCTCGGCCGGGACGGGCGCCTGGATCGCACCGGCCGCGCCGGCCACGGATGCCGGCCCGCGATCCGTCTCGGGCTCCGGGTCGGGCTCCGTACGGGGCGCCGGAAGCACCGCCGGCGCGACCACCGGCGCCGCCGTCGGGCGGGCCACCGCCGTGCCCGGCGACACCCGCGCCAACAAGCGCTCGAACGTGGCCTCGTCGATCACCGGTGTACCCAGTTGCGCGGCCTTGCGGTTCTTGCCGCTGCCGCTGCCCGCGTCGTCGGTCACCAGCACCGAGGTCTTCCCGCTGACCGAGGTCGCCACGTACAGACCGGCCTCAGTCGCCCGCCGCTCCGACTCCTCGCGCGATCGGCCGCCCCCGCCGGTGAACGCCACCCGCATGCCCTGGATCAGCCCCACCCCGAGGTCGAGCCGGCCCGGATTCGTCCACGGGCAGGGCGCCTTGGCCGACACCGACCGCTCGGGACGGCGCGTGCGGGCGGCGGCGGCGCGGCGCAGCCCGGAGCCGGCGTCCGGCACGGTCAGCGGCAGCGGCAGGCCGGCGCCCGCCGCTTCGTGCAGGCTGTACCGGAAGATCTCGCCGAGCACCCGGGCGTCGTCCACCGCGTCGTGCGCGCGCAGTTGCCGCACCCGGTAGTGCGCCGCGAGGGTGGCCAGTCGGTAGTCGCCGATCGGCAGTTCCAGGTGCCGGGCCAGCGCCATCGTGCACAACCGCCGCCGCATCGGCCACGGCGTGTCCAGACGGCCGAACTCCGCGGTCAACATGCCCCAGTCGAACGGCGCGTTGTGCGCGACCAGGACTCGTCCGGCGAGGTACTCGGCCAGGTCGTCGGCGATCCGGTCGAACGTGGGCGCGCCCGCGAGCCGTTCCGGGGTCAGGCCGTGGATGTGCACCGGTCCGGGATCGCGTCGCGGGTCCACCAGCGTCGACCAGCGGTCGGTCACCGTACCGGCTCGGTCGAGTAACTCCACGGCGACCGAGACGATGCGATCCGAACTTCGCAGCCCGGTGGTCTCGACGTCGACGACCGCGTAGTCGCCGGGGTAGTCGGCGGGCCAGGGAACCAGGGATGTGACTGTCACTCACGGACCGTACAACGCGCCGGTGGAACGTGCCGGGCAGAGCGCGCAATCCGGGGCGCGGTGTGCGAGCCCGCTCGACATCGTGCGGCACCGACGGTTTCGACGGATGTCCGCCCGGGTCACGTGCAGCGTGTACCGGCCGCCGGCAGTTCGCCCTTGATCAGGTAGGTCTCCACCGCGGTGTCCACGCACGTGTTCCCGCGGTTGTAGGAGCCGTGCCCGTTGGCCTCGCGGGTGAGCAGGACCGCGCCGGGCAGTTGCGGAATGAGCGCCTGGGCCTGCTCGTACGGCGTCGCCGGGTCGCCCGTGGAACCGACGATCAGCACCGGCGGCGCGGTCGGCGCGCTGATCGGGCGGGCCCGATCGGCGCCGGCCGGTCGGCACTGCGCGGCGAAGGACCAGGCCACGCCGGGTCCGGTGATCGGCAGCGGGTCGGCCAGTTCCTTGGCCAGCGCGTCGGCCTCGGCGATGGTCAACTGCCGTCCGTCGGCACAGTTGATCGTCACATTGGCCGCGGCGTGGTCGCGCGGGTAGGAGCCGTCCTCCTCGCGGCCCAGCCAGTAGTCGGTGGCCGAGGCGGCCCGGCGCGCGTCGTCGCCCAGGTAGATCGCCAGGGTCGCGCGCAGGTCCTTCCAGGCCTGTTCGCTGTAGACCGCCTGGGAGATCGCGTTGACGGCCTCACCCTCGCCGATGGTGCGACCGCCCGCGGCCTTGAAGGGCTTCTCGCCCAGCTTGTGCAGCCGGTCGGCGAGGGTGCGCACCGCTTCGTCGACCGTGCCGTCGAACGGGCAGTCCGACTGCTTCAGGCAGTCGGCCAGGAAGGCCCGGAAGGTCTGTTCGAAGCCGCGGGCCTGGCTGCGCGCGGCCGCGACCCGGTCCAGTGCAGGGTTCATCGGCGCGTCCAGCACCATCCGGCCGCTGTGGCCCGGGAACGTCTCCAGGTACACGGCGCCGAGGAAGGTGCCGTAGGAGTAGCCGAAGTAGTTGAGCTTGTCCTCGCCCAGCGCACCGCGCAGGACGTCGAGGTCGCCCACCACCTCCCGGGTGCCCAGGTGCGCGAGCAGCTTGCCGCCGCGCGCGGTGCAGCCGTCGGCGAACTCCGCGTAGAACGCCGAGATCGAGGCCAGTTCGGCCGCGTCGTCCGGGGTCGGGTCGAGGCCGCGCAGCCGGTCGATGCCGGCGTTGTCGACGCAGGTGACCGGGTTGCTGTCACCGGTGCCGCGCGGGTCGATGCCGACCACGTCGTAGCGTTCGGCGAGCGCCGGGCGTTGCCCGAACCCGGCCACCATGCGCAGCACGCCCGATCCCGGGCCGCCGGGGTCGACGGCCAGCACGCCCAGCCGCTCCCCCGTGGCCTTCTTGCGGTACGCCTGCACCTCGATCGCCTCGGCCGCCGGATTCGCGTAGTCCAGCGGCACCCGCAACTTCGCGCACTCCAGCAGGCTTTCGTCCGCCTTGGTGGCCTTGTCGTCGGCGCACTTCGCCCAGGCCAGCTTCCGGCCGTAGAACTCCTTGAGCGCCGGGTCGTCCGCACCGATCGGCTTGGCCGTCGGGGTGCTCGCGGTGGCGGTACCGGTGGGCGAAGGCGCGGCGGTGGGCCGCCGCTCGGTCTTCGACTCGGCTCCGCCGCCGGAGCCGCCGCACCCGGCGGCCAGCACGAGGGCGAGGCCGACGGGAGCGATGCGTCGCAGGCGCGACGCGTATATGGAGGTGGTCACGGCGCCAAGGATTATCAGTAACCGACCGACTGTGCCCACTATTTGTTTGGCTGATACTTCTCCAGTTCCGGAATGACCTCTTTGCCGAGGATTTCGATCGTCCGCAGGATGTCCTGGTGTTCCAGGAAGCCCCACTGGACGTAGCAGATCAGTTCGTCCACCCCCAGGTCCGCGTAGCGCTTCATCTTGCGTACGCAGGTCTCCACGTCACCGATCACGATCATGTCCGCCGCGTCGAAGGTCTCCACCGGGACGTTGCCCTCGAACATCGGCTTGAGCAGCGGGAAGGTCTTGTCCTGCTCGGCCGGGGACAGGTGCGGCAGTTCCCATTCGAGGGTGAACATGGCCAGGTTCTTGTACCACCACGCGACCGAGTCCCAGACCCGCCGGTCGACCTGCTTGCTCCCGGTGGTGTGCACCAGCGTGTAGGCCGCGACCTTGTTCGTGGTCACGTCGGTGAGCGGGGTCGGGTTCGCCGCCGCCGCGCGGTAGGCGGCGACCTGGGCGGCCATCGTCTCCAACGGCTGCATGATCGAGAAGGACAACATGCCCAGCCCGTTGCGACCGGCGATCTCCGCCGAACCCTGCGAGGTGGCTGCCATCCAGCACGGTGGGTGCGGGTCCTGGAACGGCTTGGGGGTGACCATCCGGCGCGGGAAGGAGAACCGCTCCGACTCGTACTCGAAGTACTCCTCGCGCCACATGCCGGTGACGATCTCGATCGCCTCGCGCCAGTCGTCCCGGGACTTGGCGATGTCCACGCCGAACGCGGTCTGCTCCATCGGGGTGGAGCGGCCGGTGCCCCACTCGACCCGGCCGCCGGACAGGATGTCCACGGTCGCGACCTTCTCCGCGATCCGCTGCGGCGGGGTGAAGCCGAACGGGGTCAGCGTGACGCCGAAGCCCATCCGGATCCGCTCGGTGATCCCGGCCAGGTGGCCCAGGAAGACCTCCGAGGCGGGCATGTGCGAGCGGCCCTCGCGAAAGTGGTGCTCGACCGCCCAGACGGTGTGGAACCCGACCCGGTCGGCCAGCCGGATCTGCTCGATCGCCTCGCGATACGCGCGCTGCTCCTCGCGCCGCTGGCCGTAGGGGTGTTCACCGTGCCACGGGCGCGGCACGTCCACTTCGTAGAGCACGTCGAGCTTCATCGGAGCACCCCATTTTCGATATGCTGAAAAATGTTTTCGAATCCCGTATTCCGTGGTCCCGAGTGTGACCCGCCCAGGTACCGGCCACAAGGTGCCCGCCGGGTCGGAAAGTCGCCGTCATGGTCCGTCCCGCCCTCGCCGCCGGTCGCGCGGTGGAGATCCTGAACTTCTTCGCCGCCCACCCGGGCGACGCCTACACGCTGTCCGAGCTGCACTCCGCCCTGGGCATCAACCTCGCGTCCGCCCTGTCGGTGCTTCAGGCCCTGGAGGACGCCGGCTACCTGGTCCGGCATCCGCGCCGCAAGACCTACGAGCTGGGCCCGGCCCTGGTCGCGCTCGGCGACGCGGCGCTGCGCGGCAATCGGGCGGTGGACCTGGCCCGGGCCGAGATGCGCGGGCTGGCCGACGAGTTCGCCACCGAGCTGATCGCCAGCGTCGCGGTGGGTGACGAGATCGTCATCCTGGCCGTGGAGGGCCGGCCGCAGTTGGCCTCGGCCGACGTCCGGGTCGGTCAGCGGTTGCGCATGGTGCCGCCGCTCGGCCAGGTCTTCCACGCGTGGTCGGCGCCGGCCGAGGTCGACGCGTGGTTGGACCGGCTGGACGAGCGTGTGCGCGGTACGGCCCGGGTGCATCTGCCGCCCACCCTGGCCGCGGTCCGCGAGCGCGGGTACTCGATCACCCTGGACAGCCCGACCCGGACCCGGATCGGCGGCACGCTGGAGCGTATGGCCGAACATCCGCGCGAGGCCGCGCTGCTGCGTGACCGGTTGGCCGAGTTGGCCGCCGCGCTGGGCGAGGAGGAGTACGAGCTGATCGCGGTGGACCCGGACACCGTCTACGACATCTCGACCCTGGTCGCCCCGGTCTTCGACGCCGCCGGCCGGGTCGCGGTCGCTCTCACCCTGAACGGGCTCAAGGGCGTGACGGGCCGTCAGGTGATGGCCCACGGCGAACGATTGGGCTCGGTCGCGCGGCTGGTGACCCGCCGCTCGGGCGGCCGGGTACCGGAGTAGGCCGGGCGCCGATCGGGCACTCGCCCCGCCGGGCGGGTCGTGTTTCACGTACGTGTCGACCCGCTCACCGCGTGCGCACTCGCTCATCGTCGGGCAATGCGCGCGTAACACGGGGCGGGTTCCTTAACCCGCGCGTAACACCGAGGTATACGCCAGGAAACTCGGCCTGCCCACCCTGACCTGAGACCAGATCAGGCCCACGAGGGAGCCGCATGACCGTCGCGACCGACGCCCTGAACGCCGGAGACACCGCGTGGCTGCTCGTGGCCACCGCGCTCGTGCTGCTGATGACCCCCGCCCTGGCGATCTTCTACGGCGGCATGGTCCGGGCCAAGAGCGTGCTGAACATGCTGATGATGAGCTTCGTGGCGATCGCCGTGGTGACCGTGGTGTGGATCGCCTTCGGCTACGGCCTGGCGTTCGGCGACGATCTGGGCGGCGGACTGCTCGGCGCGCTCGACAAGCCGTTCATGGCCGGCATCAAGCCCACCGACCTGCACGGCACGGTGCCCGAGCTGCTGTTCATGGCCTTCCAGTTGACCTTCGCGATCCTGACCGTGGCACTGATCTCCGGGGCGATCGCGGACCGCACCCGGTTCAAGGCGTGGGTGCTCTTCTGCGCGGTGTGGGTGCTGTGCGTGTACGTACCGCTCGCGCACTGGGTGTGGGGGCCGAACGGGTGGATCGCGCACCGGCTCGGCGCGCTCGACTTCGCGGGCGGCCTGGTGGTCGAGATCAACTGCGGCGCCGCGGGCATGGCGGTGGCCCTGGTGCTCGGCCCCCGGATCGGCTTCAAGCGGGATCCGATGCGACCGCACAACCTGCCGCTCGTGGTGCTCGGCGCGGGTCTGCTGTGGTTCGGCTGGTTCGGCTTCAACGGCGGCTCGGCGCTGGGCGCGAACGGCCTGGCCGCACAGGCACTGGTGAACACGCAGGCGGCCGGGTGCACCGCGCTGATCGGCTGGCTCGCGGTGGAGAAGCGCCGGGACGGACACGCCACCACGCTCGGCGCCGCCTCCGGCGCGGTCGCCGGCCTGGTCGCGATCACCCCGGCCTGCGGCGTGGTGGACCTGCCCGGCGCACTGGTGATCGGCCTGGCGGCGGGTGTCCTGTGCAGCTTCGCGGTGGGCTGGAAGCACCGCTTCGGCTACGACGACTCGCTCGACGTGGTCGGCGTGCACTACGTCGGCGGCGTGGTCGGCACGCTGCTGATCGGCCTGTTCGCGGCCAAGGACGTCACCGGCGGCCCGGAGGGCCTGCTGCACGGCGGCGGCGCCGCGCTGCTCGGCAAGCAGTTGGTGGCGATCGTGGTGGTCTCCGCGTTCTCCTTCGGCGTCACGTACACGATCGCCAAGGCGATCGACCGCACCATCGGCTTCCGCGCCCACGCCGACCACGAACAACTGGGCCTGGATCTGGCGGTACACGCCGAAACGGCCTACGACCTCACCGCGTTCGCCGGCACCAAACGAACCGGCAGCATGCCCTTCCGCCCCGGCACCCAACCGGCCGAGGGCCTCGACGCGGACTGAGCCGACTCGCCGGTCGGGCTCCTTTCGGCCGCGTCCGCGTACGGCCGGCGCTCAGGAGCGGCCGGGCCGGCGCGTACGGCCGAGGGGGTCAGCGCGATCGGCGGACCAGGATTGCCGCCGTGGCGAGGCCGGCGATCGCGGCGCTCGCCGGCAGGAGCGCTCGGCGGGCGGCGAGCTTTCGGGCGTTGTGGTGGTCGAAGACGGCGCCGCTGGACTGGATCGAGAAGGCGGACCACACCGACTGGGCCGAGAACGCCGATGCCGCCCCCAGGTAGGAGCCGATCGACGCGGCGGAGAGCGCCGAGCCGATCGAGCCGAGGGACAGCGCGGAGCCGACCGAGCCCACCGACAACACCGAACCCACCGACCCGATCGACAACACCGAGCCTTCCGACGCGATCGACAACACCGAGTTGTGCGAGCGCCAGGACAGGATCGAACCGTGTGCGTCGACGGTGGACCGCTTCTTCGTCATGGGCCCAGTCTGCCCCAACGCCGGGCCCCGGGTTCACATCCGGTCGACCGCGACCACCCGCAACACCGCGCGCCCGGTCTCGTCCGACTCGGTCAGGTCCACCTCGGCGGTGATCCCCCAGTCGTGGTCCTGGGCCGGGTCGTCGAACACCTGGCGGACCCGCCACGCGGAGTCCTCCTTGGTGATCTGCATGAGCTTGGGGCCGCGCGCGTCGGGACCGGTGCCGATCGAGTCGTGCTCGTCCCAATAACCCTCCAGCGCGTCCTGCCAGCGCTCCGCGTCCCAGTTGCCGTCGCCCTCCTGCTCGGACAGCTCGCCGAGCTGGAAGTAGCGCCGCAACGCCGCGAGTTCCACCCGACGAAAGAGCGCGTTGCGCACCAGCACCCGAAACGCCCGCTCGTTCGCGGTGACCGGCGTGGTGCGGCCCTCGATGTCGTCGAGTTCCTCCTGGGTCGCGTCCGGATTGGCCAGCTTCTCCCACTCGTCGAGCAGGCTGGAGTCGACCTGGCGGACCAACTCGCCCAGCCACGCGATCAGATCGTGCAGGTCCTCGTTCTTCGCGTCGTCCGGCACGGTCTGGTTGAGCGCCTTGTAGGCGCTCGCCAGGTAGCGCAGCACGATGCCCTCGGTGCGCGCGAGTTCGTACCAGCCGACGTAGTCGCCGAAGGTCATCGCCCGCTCGTACATGTCCCGCACGATCGACTTGGGCGACAGCGGGTGGTCACCGACCCAAGGGTGGCTGCGCATGTAGATCGCGTAGGCGTGTTCGAGCAACTCCTCTAGCGGGCGCGGGTATTGGATGTCGGCGAGGCGCTCCATCCGCTCCTCGTACTCGATCCCGTCCGCCTTCATCTGCCCGACCGCCTCGCCCTTGGCCTTGTTGAGCTGCGCGGCGAGGATCTGGCGCGGATCGTCGAGCGTGGCCTCGACCACCGAGAGCACGTCCAGCGCGTAGGTCGGTGCCTCCGGGTCGAGCAGGTCGAACGCGGCCAGCGCGAAGGTGGACAGCGGCTGGTTGAGCGCGAAGTCGGCTTGGAGGTCCACGGTGAGGCGGACGGTCCGGCCCTCCTCGTCCGCCTCGGCGAGCTTCTCCACCACGCCGCCGTCCAAAAGCGAGCGATAGATCGCGATGGCCTGCCGGATGTGCCGCAACTGTTGGGCGCGCGGCTCGTCGTTGTCGGTGAGCAGGTGCCGCATCGCCTCGAACGCGTTGCCGGGCCGGTTGATCACCGCGAGCAGCATCGCGTGGGTGACCCGGAAGCGCGACGCCAACGGCTCCGGCTCGGCCTCCTGGAGCCTGGTGTAGGTCTCCTCGTTCCAGCCGACGAAGCCCTCGGGGGCCTTCTTGCGGACCACCTTGCGGCGCTTCTTCGGGTCGTCGCCGGCCTTGGCCAGCGCCTTGATGTTCTCGATCTCGTACTCGGGGGCCTGCGCGACCACGTTGCCCACCGTGTCGAAGCCGGCCCGCCCGGCCCGCCCGGCGATCTGGTGGAACTCGCGCGCCCGCAGCCGGCGCACCCGCTGGCCGTCGTACTTGGACAACGCGGTGAACAACACCGTGCGGATCGGCACGTTGACCCCGACGCCCAGCGTGTCCGTACCGCAGATCACCTTGAGCAGACCGGCCTGGGCCAGGCGCTCCACCAGCCGGCGGTACTTGGGCAGCATGCCCGCGTGGTGCACACCGATCCCGTGCCGCACCCACCGCGAGAGCTGCCGGCCGAACTTGGTGGTGAACCGGAAACCGCCGATCACCGACGCGATCTGGTCCTTCTCCGCGCGCGTGCACATGTTGATGCTCATCAGCGACTGGGCCCGCTCGACCGCCGACGCCTGGGTGAAGTGCACGATGTAGATCGGCGCCTCACGCGTGGTCAGCAGCTCCTCGATGGTCTCGTGCAGCGGAGTGACCCGATAGGAGAAGTACAGCGGGACCGGGCGGGTGGCCGACTTGACGATCGCGGTGGTCCGACCGGTGCGCCGCTTGAGGTCGCTCCGGAAGCGGTCCATGTCGCCGAGCGTCGCGGACATCAGCAGGAACTGCGCCTTCGGCAGTTCGATCAGCGGGATCTGCCAGGCCCAGCCCCGATCCGGGTCGCCGTAATAGTGGAACTCGTCCATCACCACGAAGCCGACGTCCGCGTCCGCGCCGTCGCGCAGCGCGATGTTGGCCAGCACCTCGGCGGTACAGCAGATGATCGGCGCGGTCGCGTTGACCGAGGCGTCGCCGGTCATCATGCCGACGTTCTCGGTGCCGAACTGGGCCACCAGGTCGAAGAACTTCTCCGAGACCAGCGCCTTGATCGGCGCGGTGTAGAAGCTGCGCTCCTTGCGGGCCATCGCCGCGAAGTGCCCGCCGGCGGCGACCAGGCTCTTCCCCGAGCCGGTCGGCGTATTCAGGATCACGTTGTTGCCCGAGACCAGCTCGATCAGCGCCTCTTCCTGCGCGGGATACAGGGTGAGGCCGCGCTCTTCCGCGTACGCCGCGAAGGCTTCGTACAGGGCGTCGGGGTCGGCCTCGGCGGGGAGCAGATCGATGAGAGTCACCCGTCTATCCTGCCTGCTCCCGGCCCCGCGCCCGCACGCAACCCGGATACCGCCGATCCCCGCGCGTCGCCGCGGGCGGTCCGGGCGCCGGGCCGCCCGGCTTCCGGTGACGCGTGTCACATCCCTAGGGTCGCGGTGATCATCCGTCACCGGGGACAGGGGTGCTCGTGAGGCCCGCACGACGCATGGGGCAGTTGGGGCGCGTGGCGTTCGCGGGAACCCTGGCGGCCGGCCTGCTCGGCTGCACGACCCACGGCCGGACCGCCGCATCCGACGTCGCACCGACGGTGGAGGCGCTGCCGTACGACCCGAACGGGGACACCGGCGGGATCGGCTGGACGTTACGCCCGGTCGGGAGGACCCCTCCTCAGGCCGGCTACCGCCTGGTCGTCTCGACCGATCCCTACGCCGTCGACACGATCACCCGCGGCGGCGTGGACCCGAACGCCTGGGACAGCGGCCTGGTCCACTCCACCCGACATACGGGCATCCGCCCATCGGGCTTCCGCTACGAACCGGGCGCGACCTACTACTGGACCGTCCGAATCCGCGACACCCACGGCCACGACTCCCCCTGGAGCCCCAAAACCCGGTGGACGGCCCGCCCGACGCCCCAGGACTACGCACCGCAAGCCACCCGCACACCACAACCACCGAACCCCGGGCAACCGAACTCCAGCCCGCCCAGCGCTTGAGAACAAAGCAACGCCGGCCATCCGCACACCACAACCACCGAACCCCGGGACAACCAAACTCCAGCCCGTCCGGCGCTTGAGGACAAAGCAACGCCGGCCATCCGCGCATCGCAGCCGCCGGCCACGAGCCGGCAAAATCAGCCCGTCCGGCGCTTGAGGACAAGGAAGCGCCGGCCACCCCCAACCGCAGCCACCGAGCGGCCGCAAGCCGAACCAGCCCGTCCGGCGTTCGAGGACGACCGGGCCGCAGGCCACTGCCTCAGCAGACGACCCCCGCCGCCCGCAACTCCGCGACGCGCTCCATGCCGAGACCGAGTTCGCCCAGGATCGCGTCGGTGTCGGCCCCGAGCACCGGAGCCGGCGCGCCCAGCCGCCCGGGCGTGCCGCCGAACAGCGCCGGATGCCGCGGCTGCCGCAGCCGCCCCGCGGTCGGGTGCACGTCGTCCTCCAGCAGCCCGATGGCGGCGATGTGCGGGTCGGCCGCGAGGTCGCCGGGGCCCCGGACCACCCCGCACGGCACGTTCTCCGCCTCCAGCCGGGCGATGCCCTCGGCGACGGTGAGTTTGGTCGCGACCTCGTGGCAGCGGGTCACCAGCGCGTGGCCGACCTCGCGGTTGCGCCGACGCTCGGCGATCGTGGCCACGCGCGGGTCGTCGTACCCCTCCACGCCGAACGCGCGACACATGCCGGCGAAGTCCGCGTCCGACGTGGGCGTGGCGATGCCCCACCCGTCCACGAACGCGTACGGACGCACGTCCGCGACGAAGCTGCCCGGCTGGCTGCCGTCGCCGTCGCGCAGCACGTCGTTGCCGGCCGAGTCGACCCACATGAACGAGATCACCGCGTCCAGCATGGACAGTTCGAGGTGCTGGCCGCCGCGCCCGCGCTCGCGGGCGAACAGGGCCGCGGTGAGCGCCTGCGCGGCGGTGAGCGCGGTGACCTTGTCGGCGAGGGCCTGGTTCGAGAACCTCGGACGCCCGCTCTCCGGGTCCTTCTGGTTCTCCGCGATCCCGCCGTACGCCTGGATCACCGTGTCGTAGGCGCCCTTGCCGGCGTAGGGCCCGTGCGCCCCGAAGCCGGAGATCGAGCAGTACACGAGATCGTCCCGCCGCACGTCGGCGTAACCCAGGCCGAGCCGTTCGGCCACGCCGGGCCGCCAGTTCTGCACCACCACGTCGGCCCGGGCGATCAGCGCGCGCACCAGGTCGCGGCCCTCGTCGGTGCGCAGGTCGACGCCGACGCAGCGCTTGCCGCGGTTGCACATCTGGTAAAGCGCGCTGATGCCTCCGGTCGCGGTGCCGATCCAGCGCGAGATGTCGCCGATCCCGGGACGCTCGACCTTGATCACCTCGGCGCCCTGATCGGCGAGCAGGGTCACCGCGTACGGGCCGGTGGCGGCCGTGGACAGGTCCACGACGCGCACGCCGGCGAGTGGTCCGTCGATCGGGACACGTTCCATGCGGCGCTCCCCTGGTGTGTCGCCCACGTGTGTCGCCCACGCGAGAGCTCGCGTGACGGCATGACGAAAACAGGTTCTCTGTCACAGGTCAAGACTCTGGCCTGTTGGCGAGGTCCGGCGGAGAATCCGGCAGCGTCCCGGTGTCCGGGGCGCGACGCAGATCGACGGAGGATTCGTGACCAACCCGATCGGGCCGCTCACCGCGGCCGACGAAGGCTTTCACCACCAGGTCGCCGAGACGTTCGCGACGGTGGCCACGACGGACCCGTCGTGGACCGAGAAGGTCTGCGCGATGGCCGCGGCCCGGGACGGCAGCCTGCAACTGGGCTTCGGACTGGGCAAGTACGCGAACCGCAACGTGATGGACGGTTACGCGGGCGTCTCCCGCGGCGTCGAGCAGCTCACGGTACGCGGCTCACGCCGCTTGGCCCCCGAGCCGCACACCACCACGGTGGGACCGATCCGGTACGAGGTGGTCGAACCGCTCAAGGTGGTGCGCTTCGTGTTGGAGGCGAACGCGGCCCAACCGATCGCGTTCGACTGGACCTTCGAGGCGGTCGTCCCGGCGGTCTGCGAGGACCGCACCCACAACCGCCGCTCCTATCGCACCACCGCCGACCTGGTGCGCTACCACCAGACGGGAGTCGCGTCCGGCTGGGTCGAAGTGGACGGAGAACGCACCGAGATCACCCCTGACACGTGGGTATCCACCCGCGACCACTCGTGGGGCACCCGGTACGACGTGGGCACGCCCGCGACCGACCTGGAGCCGACCGGGATGCCCGCGTCGACATCGTTCCGGATGATCTGGGCGCCGATCCTGATGGAACGTCAGGACGGCAGCCGCTACGCCCTGTTCCTGCACTACCAAATCACCCGGGCACCCGGGTTCGTGCAGAAGCGGGTGATGGGCGGGGTCGAGCACCCGGACGGGCGCGTGGACGCCTGGGCGGACCTGGTACCGAACTTGAGCTACGACCCGGTCAATCGGCGGCTGCGCGGCGGCCGGCTGCACGCGACGATGGCCGACGGGTCGGCCAGGCCGCTGGAGATCGAGGTGGTCTCGGCGACCGGCTTCCACCTCGGCGCGGGCCTGTACTTCGGTCTGGACGGGCGACACCACGGCGAGTGGCGCGGCGAACTGCATGTGGAGGGCGAGCGGATCGCGGACTGCTCGACGCCCGAACAGGCCCGCCGGCTGCACCAGATCCGGGACACGGTGGTGCGGGTCACCGACCCGGTGGGCGGCGGGGTCGGGTGGGGCAACTGTCAACCCATCGTCACGGGCGCGGACCAGGAGTCGGGACTGACGGCGGAGTCCTCGTTCATGTAGGGCTCGTGCGCGGCTCTCCTCCGCGCCGGACTTCTTGATCTGTACTCCGGTGAACACGCAGCGCGAGCCATACGATGCTTCCGACTCGATCAGGGGAAGGGACGTCAGCCATGCGCAGGATCCTCATCGTCGGTGCCGGCCAATCCGGGCTCCAACTCGGCCTGGGGTTGCTGGCCCACGGCTACGACGTGACCGTGATGACCGAGCGGACCCCCGACGAGATCCGCGCGGGGCGGGTGACCTCGACCCAGATCATGATGCCGTCCACGATCGCGCTGGAACAGCCGCACGGCCTGGACCTGTGGGCCGACCTGGTGCCGCCGATACCCCGGGCCGGGTTCACCATTCCCGGCCCGGACGGCACGCCGGTGGTGAACTGGCTGGGCGAGATGGGCGGCGCCCAGTCGGTCGACCAACGGATGAAGATGCCCGCGTGGATGGAGCTGTTCGTGGCGCGCGGCGGCAACCTCGTGGTGCACCCGGTCGCGGTGTCCGACATCGACTGGTACACCCGCAACTACGACCTGGTCGTGGTGGCCGCCGGCAAGGGCGAACTGGTGTCGATGTTCGACCGCGACCATGAGAAGTCCGAATTCACCACGCCGCAACGCCAGTTGGCGGTCGCGTACTTCCACGGCGCGACCCCGCGACCGGAGGTGGGCCACGACGCGCTGCATGTCAACGGGATCCCCGGGGCCGGCGAGATCATCATGTTCCCGGGCCTGACCTTGTCCGGCCCGTGCGACATCATCCTGCTGGAGGCGGTACCGGGCGGTCCGCTCGACGTGTTCCGCGACGTGCGCGACCCGGACACGCACTGGGCACTGATGCTGGACCTGGTCCGGCGGTTCGCGCCGTGGGACCACGACCGGATCAGCCGCGCCGAACTCACCGATCCGATGTGCGTGCTCAGCGGCGGCTTCTCGCCCATCGTGCGCAAGCCGGTCGGCGAACTTCCCTCCGGTGGGCTGGCCTTGGGCATCGGCGACGTACTGGTCACCAACGACCCGCTCAGCGGCCAGGGATCCAACAACGCCGCGCGAGCCGCCGACCTGTACCTCGACGCGATCGTGGCGCACGGCGATCGCCCCTTCGACGCGGCGTGGATGCAATCGCTCTTCGACACGTTCTGGTCCCGCGCGCGCCACGGCGTCAAGTTCTCCACCTCACTGCTCGGCGTCCCCCCGGAGCACGTCCAGATGCTGATGGGCGCCGGCAACACCTGCCCCGCCGTGTGCGACGCGATCATGAGCGCCTTCGACAACCCGGTGGAGTTCGAGGAGTTCTTCTACGACCCGGAGAAGACGAAGGCGTTCCTGACCAAGGTCGGCGCGATCTAGGCCCTGACCGGCCGCGTGGTCGCCGCCCGCCCGGCGGGGCGCGGGCGGCGACCGTCGGGTCAGGGGTTGACGGTGATGGTGAAGGTCGACGTCGTGTTGCGGATGTTCTGCGCGTTGTCGCTCATCCGCAGACCGTTGAAGGTGACCGAGCCGACCGCCGGGCCCTGGCCCGGTTCGGGAAGCTCGTTGGCCCAGATGCCGAAGCCGGACTTGGCGTCGTAGGCGTCGCCGCTGCGGTGTGCGCCGGTGATCGAGATGTTGTCGAAGATGGTGTCCTTGACCGGGAATTGCGGTTGTCCGCCGACATAGTTGGTCTGGAACATGATCCCGCCGTAGGTCGGGTCGACGATGTCCACGTCGCTCACCCGGATGCCCTGGAAGATCTTCGAGGCGGAGAAGACCCAGATCGCCGGGAAGACCTGCCCGTTCCAGAAGTGGCCGCCCGCGCGGACGATGGAGATGGTTCGGAAGTTGGTCGGCTCGGTACCGAAGCCGTTCATCGGATAGCCGAAGTCGAGTGAGCTGATGGTGATGCCGGAGTAGACGAGGGTGTCCGCGATCCGGATGTTGCGGAACGTGTTGGCGTAGCCGCCGTAGACCGCGATGCCGGCCGCACGCCAGGTCAGCATCGCGGTCAGGTTCTCGTACACGTTGTTCTTCTCGTCCGCGCCGCCGGCGTCGATCGCGGAGAACAGCGCGAAGCTGTCGTCCCCGGTCGAGCGGGCCTCGATGTTGTCGAGGTGGTTGTCGGTGCTGCCGTTGGTCATGTTCACGCCGTCGGCGAAGGTGTCCCGGATCCGGCTGTCGCGAATCGTGACGTTGTCGGTGTTGGCGCCCCAGTACAGGCAGACGGTGTGTTCGTTCCAGACGTCGTCGATCAGGATGTTCGACACGTTGGCGAAGTCGAACACCTTGCCCGGCCCGTCGATCCGCGACGTGTAGTTGCCGAAGTAGGCGAAGCCGGTGAACGAGGAGCCGTTCGCGGACGCCTCGGCGCGGAACCCGAGGTCGGTGTTCTCCTGGGTCGTGGGAGCCTCGAACCTGGTGAACCAGGGACCCGCTCCGGTCACCTTGACCGCTTTGCCGTACACCTGGAACTTGCTCGCGGTCGGGTACGTGCCGGGCGGCAGGTAGACGCCGACCAGCGTGCCACCGGGGTCCATCCGGACCCGGTCGAGGGCGTTCTGCACGTCCTGGTGGGTGAAGCCGGCCGGGACGACGTAGGTCGCCGGGTTCGGATTGGCGATCGGCGCGACCTGCTCCAGGTTGACGAAGTCGATGGTGTAGTCGCTGGTGTTGGCCGCGTTCTTCTGGAGTTTGATCCGGCTGCCCTTCGGGACGGTGGTCCCGAGCATGATGTTGGCCTCGTCGTAGATGTGCCGGGGACCGCCGGCACCGGGCGAGTTGCCGGGAGCCGCCTCGTTGCCGTACAGCCAGGCGTACTTCGAGGTGAGCGCGATGGCCTTGAGGAAGATGCCGTCCACGTACACGTCGAGTGTCGCGTCGATGCCGCCGCCGCCCGGGGCGTCCGGGATGGAGAACCGGGTGACCAGGGTGTTGGTGCTCGCACGGGTGGTGAACTCGACCGAACTGCCGGTCGATTCGAGGGTGACCGCCTTGCGACCGGACGCCTCGCCGGCCGGATCGCCGATCACCCGGTTCGGTCCGATCACCGCCGCGCCGCCGGCCAGGAGGCCGTCCTCGGCCTCGTACATGTCATAGGGCAGGTGTGCGCCTCGGCCCACGAACAGCGGCCGGGTACTCGTGTTGTCCGCCTGCTTGACCGGGAGTTCGTTGGCATCGGCGGCGATCACCGTCTTGACGACGTACGTTCCGTCCGCGGCCGGCCAACCGCCCAGCGAGATCGGGGGGCTGCTCGCACCGGGGGCGAGCACGCCGGTGTACGAGCCGGTGAGGGTGCGGACCACGGCGCCAGCGGCGTCGATCAGGGTCAGCGTGACCGGGTGGGCACCGGGCGCGCTCGCGATGGTGCCCTGGTTCTCGAGCGTGACGGTGAAGGCGACCGCGTTGCCGGCGGCCGGGTTGTCCGGGGTCCATTCGACGGCCGAGGCGATCAGGTCGGAACTGGCCACGGGAGTGACCACGAGCGGAGCGGGCGCGCTGTAGGCGTTGTTGGTCTCGTTCTGTTCGATCACCGCGTTGGCCTCGTCGACCCTGGCACTCGGGGCGTAGCTGCCGGCGGGACGGGTGCCGATGGTGGTGGACACCGTGGTGGTGGCACCGGCGGCGAGCGCGCCCACCTGGGCGGTGCCGGCCGGGGTGTCACCGAGTCGGAAGTTCACGGCGGTGGCGCCGGCCGCGACCGGACCGATGTTCTTCACCGTCGCGGACAGCGTGATCGCGTCGGTCTCCACCGGTGCGACGGGGCTCGCGGTCAGCGCGGTGACGGTCAGGTCGGGGTTGGGCGCGGGCACGCCGATCACCTGGAACTCCGCGACCTGACCGCCCGGCGCACCGGAGTTGGTGGTGATCCGCAGGCGCAGGTCGGCGACCCGGCCGGTGACCGGGATGCTCACGGTGTTGCCGCCGGCGCCCGGCGCGAAGGCGCGGACGGCCGCCGGGGCCAAGGTGGTGAAGCCGGCGGCGCTTTGTTCCCGACCGAGCACCTCGATGGTCTGGGTGCGTGGGCCCCATACCGGATCCGGATCGAGTCGGACCACCACGGCTTGGACATCCGCGTTCGAACCCAGCGCCACGGTCAGCGTGTTCGGGTAGGTGTTGCCCTCCCAGTAGGTGCTCACGCTGTCGTCGTTGGCGTTCGTGGCGACGAAGTTCTGCGTCGTGGAGGACGCGGTGATCGGCTTGCCGACGGCCAGGTTCGTGCCGGTGCCGCCGCCGGACCCGATACGGGTCACCTGGTTGCTGTTCGGCGAACTGTTGCCGGCGGCGTCCCGGGCGACCACGTGATAGGTCACCGTCGCGGTGTCCGGCAGGCTGTCGGTGTATTCGAGCGTGCCGGCGGCGACGGTGCTGCGCAGCACGCCGTCGGCGTACACGTCGTAGCCGGTGACCCCGACGTTGTCGGTCGCGGCGGCCCAGGTGAGCCGGATCCGGCCGGTGGCCGGCTGGGTGTAGGCCAGTGCGGTCGGCGCCGTGGGTGCCTGGGTGTCGCCCGTGGTCGGGCCGTAGACCTCGAACTCGGCCACCTGGGCGGCCGGCCATCCGGTGTTGGCGATCACCTCGACCCGCAGGTAGCGGGTGGTCACCGTGTCGAACGCGAGCGTGACGGTGTTGCCGCTCGCCGGGTCGAAGACCCGACCGGCCGAGGCGAGGATGTCGGTGAAGGTCGTCCCGTCGGTGCTGCCCTGGAGGGAGAGGGTCTGGGTCCGGCGCTCCCACCCGGCGGGCAGCTTGAGCACCACCTTGTTCACCCCGACCGAGGCGCCGAGATCGGCCCGGATCCATTGCGGCAGCGCGTTGTTGGCGCTCTCCCAGTAGCTCGCCTGATCGCCGTCGCCGGCCTTGGCCGCCGTATATGGCGCGTTGGCGCTGCTCGCGGTCAGGGTCCCGGCGCGGGCGAGGTTGGTCGTCGAGTCGGCCGCGGTCTCGACGCCGAGTTCGGCGAGCTGCGCGGCGGGCGCCTTGCTGTTGCCGGTGACGTCGAGCCGGACGAATCTGGCCTGGGTGGCCGGGAAGCGGATCCGGACGGTGTTTGCCGAGGCGGGCTCGAAGCTGTAGGTCGCCCGGCCGACGATGGTCTTGAAGCTCGTGCCGTCCTCGCTGCCCTGCACTGCCAGCGTCTGACTGCGCGCGGCCCAGCCCTGGGGCAGCTTGAGTACGACGCCGTCGATGCTCGTGCTGCGGCCTCGATCGACCTGGACGGCCTGGGGGAACTTCGAGCCGGTGCCCTGCCAGTAGGTGTCCTGGTCGCCGTCGGCGACGGCTGCGACATCGGTGCTCGCGACCCGGGCCCGGTCGCCCGACCCGGCGGACGTCGCGGCGCCGGCGGGCCCGACGGCGACGGCGAGCGCGAGCAGACCGGTCGCCAGTGTGGCGCCGGCGGATTTCGGGATGGGTGGCCTCATCGCATTCCTCTGTTCGGTTCTCTCGCGGGGGACGTGCACGGGAGGTACGGGAGGAGCCGCGCGTGGTCGGAGAGCGGGCCGGTGCGTGCCGGGGCAGGCCGAAGGCCGGGTCGGCATGTGGTCGACCGGATCGCGGTGCCGGTGAAGCCGGTCCCGCCGGCGGTGGGGAACGCCGCCGGGAAACCGGCGCGTTCGGGTCACGGATCGAAATTTGCGGCTCTAGGCCGCAAGTTCCCAACAATCTGTGAACTTTTTGCAGTGCGCGAAATCAGAGTTACAGACGCGTTACGGACCCGTCAACGCTCCGATCCCGGCCGAGCGCACCCGGGACACGACCCCGCGCGATCGACCGCCACGCGCTGTCGACGCTTGCGTGCCACGACCCCCGAGACCGCGCTGGCCGGCGGCCCGAAACGAGCCACGCCACCCCTCCGGCGCGCAAACAGCCCGCAAAATTGCGCCCAAATTACGTTCCACTTCCGCCCCCACCCAGACACCCCGCCCCCGCCCACCCCCAGGCGCGTCAGCGCCCCCGACCCACCCCCACCCCAGTGATCGACGCGCGAAGCGCGGAGAGCGGCGGAGCCGCAGGTGTGGACGGTGTGGCCCGGAGCGAAGCGGAGGGACACACCGTCCCGAGCGAGGC
>NZ_JBIWJT010000037.1:0-104907 GCF_044765325.1 Embleya sp. NPDC127516
TTGGTTGGAAGTGACTCCGTCACTTCCAACCAACACCAATCGCTACGCGATTGCCCACGGCACTGAACATCTCCCACTACCGACCGCATCGCTCGGGAACTGCGTCGGCAACAACAGGGGTTGGCGTCCGAAGCCGCGATCATCCCGGGGTCGACAAGCCAAAGCACCGACTCGTGGGGCAAACCAACACCCCACAACATCACGCGACTTGGAACCGTCATCGCCAACCATCATTGGAAACAGGCGACTTCACCACCGGGCAGGCCACTTCCAATATAGGTGCGCGCCACACCACGAACAAGGTCTGCATCAAAACCTGTTCCGGGTACGATCCGGGGAAATCCACGAACCCCACCCGGTACCGGACCCGGCCCGCTCCGCGGCCCCGCCACCGCACCCAACGGGGCGAACGGCACCGACCCGCAGGCACATCGACCAGCCCTCCACAGCTACCACAAGCCCGGCCCGGCAACCACCAGCAACCACTCCACAAGCGGCCTGGACGCCCTCCTGTTGCCCTCACGCCCCGATCCGCCACATGCCACCAGGGGCTCGGCAAGGCCACACAGCGCCATCGACAGGCCCGGGCGCCCGACCGACAACCCGACCCGAAAGTCGTAGGAAAACCAGACAGGAAAACTCGACAGGAAACCGAGAGGCGCCGCCGATCAGGAACGACACGAACGGCCACCGAGAGGCGACCTCGTCCACCGTCCACGGGTTTTCCCAACGGAACCGACCATCCGTCCCAGATCCTGCAAAACCACAGCCCACAGACCAGACAAAGCCGAGCAAGACAGCAAAAACCCAGGCCACGCAGCCAAGATCCAAATCCCAGATCCTGCAAGCCCAACGGTCAACACACGATCAAACGACAAGAACTTTCAAAACTGCCGGGACGGAGCAACCAGTACGCGCCGTGACTGCGGCCGGCGTCCGGCACGCGGAACCCGGGGCCGTCGTCGCCGACCTGCCGGTGTCGGGTCATCGTGCGGTGAGGACGTGCGCCCACGGCTCGTCGATGTCCGCCAGGCCCAGCACGGCGACCACGTTGTCGAGCATTCCGGCGCCGAACCAGTGCCGCACGGCGTCGTCGTCGCCCAGGAGCTGCCGAACGGTGGCGACCTGTTTGGCGTAGCACCGGCGTACGGCCTGCCCCACGAGCGGCTCGCCGGCGGCGCAGTTCGCGTGCATGAGGAAACGCAGGATGCTCCGGTCCGCGACGAGCGCGGCGTAGGCGTCACGCGCGGCGCCCAGCGCCTCCTCCGGCTCCGGCCCGGCCCCACCGGATGCCGGGGCGTGGGCGACCAGCGTGTCGGTCATGACGACCGACACGTGGTCGACCACCGCCGCGAACAGCGCTTCCTTGTTGGGGTACAGGCGATACAGGTACGGCTGGGAGACGCCGGCCCACTCGGCGATCTCGTGCGTCGTCGTCCCGTAGAACCCCTTTTGTGCGAAGCAGTCGACCGCGGCGGCCATGATGGCCCGGCGTCGTTCGTCGCTCTTGGTGCTGGTACCGGCGGCAGGCATGGGCGTCAGTCCAACATGGCTTGGGGTCAGGCGCCAAACGTGACGCTGCGGTCGGAGGCGGCCGGCACCTCGGAGGGTGTGAGGGCGTCGATCGCGACCAGGGGGTTCCAGTAGTCCAGGTAGTGGGTGATGCGTGCGTCGTCGTCGGTGCGGACGACCGAGATGCAGGTCTGCTCGTACGGCTTGCCGGTGGGCAGCGCCGTGCCCGTCGAGCGGAATTCCGCGACTACGAGACTCGGATCGACCGTGTCGTGGAACACGAGGTCGACGAACCTGACGTCGAAGGTCTCGGGGAAGCCGCGCATGTGGGCGAGCAGGGCGTCTCGCCCGATGACCTGCTTCGGCACGCCGTCCGGGGCGTACGGAAACTCGAGTACCGCGTCCGGGGCGAACAGCTTCACCCACTCCTCGGTGTCTCCCGCGGCGGTGAGGCGCAGGTGCTCGGCCAAGGCGTGCTGGGCAGCGGCGCGGCGGGCGTCGTCTTCCGTACGTGTCATGCTCGCTCCTACGTTAGTGGTCGACCGATAACCTACTACGGCCGCGATCGGTGTGGGTAGTTGTTGGTGTGCATGGTCAGCCTGCCGACACCGGTCTCACGCCTCGTTCATCACCCTGCGGCAGCCGATCGGTCACCTCACGTCAGCCGGCGATACAGGGATCCGAACCACCGGTACAGGCACTCCGTCGACTCCCGTCGCCGACGACCAACCACCGCCATGACACGGGCCATTCACACGCCACGACAACCACCAGGAACCCCCCGACAGGCCACCCGGACGCCCTCCTGCGGCCCTCACTTCCGGATCCGCCGCCACCAACCCACCAGCCGCCACAACGCCCCACAGCGCCATCGACAAGCCCGACGCCCGATCAACAACCCGACCCGAAAGTCGTAAGGAAAACCCGACAGGAAACCGAAAGGCACCACAGGAACCGCCACGCCCGCGACCCCGGTTCGCCTCAACCACGCCATGGCCCGCCGACCAGGGTCGGTCGCGAGCGCGTCGACCTCCCCCGCGTGCGTTCACGGGTTCTCGACGGCGTCGACGATGTTCGGATCGGAGGCCAGGCGCAGTTACGCGGGTCGGAACTCGGCGGGGCCGGGTGTGGTGTGGCCCAGAACCACGACCCGAAGACGAGTCCCGGCCGGATACCGGCCGTCCGTGTCCCGCCACGTCGGCTCCGCGTACTCCGGTTCCAGCAGGCCGACCTCGCCGTTCGGCATCTCGACCATCATTCCGAAGGGGCGGTGACGGACCACGACCGCCTCCACCACCGCGCCCCGCGAGTACCCGCCCGCCATCGGTCCCCCAGCCCTCGTCGGAATCCCTCGCCGTACGATCCGCGAACGCCGCGACGACCCTGGGACGGTCCCGGAAGGGAATCCTCAATCGCGACGCGCAGCAGGTGATCACCGCATCACATCGAGATCAGCACCCTCAAGGCGACCCCAACCTCCACCCACGGTTTTCCCAACGGAGGACCATCCGTCCCAGATCCTGCAAAACCACAGCCCACAGGCCAGACAAAGCCGAACAAGACAGCAACACCCAGGCCACACAGCCAAGATCCAAAGTCCCAGATCCTGCAAACCCAACGGTCAACACATGATCAATCGACAAGATCTTTCAAAACAGCCGGGACGGAGCACCCGAAAGTCGTGAGGAAAACCGGACAGGAAAACTCGACAGGAAACCAAGAGGCGCCGCAGGAACTGCGGCGCCGGTTCGGCTCAGGCGTCTTGGAGTTTTCCGCGTTTGGGGCGTTGCGTGGTGGTCCGTCGCGGAGCAAGTTGGCTGACACGCTGGTGGGAGAGTCCCAGGACCCGGCCCGCGTCGCGTTGGCTCATTCCGGTGTCCAGCAAGGTCGCGACGGCGTCGGCCAACGCTCGGCTCGCCGTCCTGTCGGCTTCCTCGGCTGCCCGCCGCGCCTGATCCAGGGCGTGCAGGGCCTCGGTGGTGCCTGCCACGGACAGTTCGACGCTCACCTCGTCCGGGCTCACGTCCAACGCGGCCGCGACGGCGTCCCGGGCCATGTCGGCGGCTTCGGCGAGGGTACGTCCCTGGGTGTACACGCCACCGGCGGCGTCCTCGACACTGACGGCCCACCACACGCCGGACCGTTCGGCGGTGGCCTGGTAGACGGTGGGGGTCATGCGTTTCTCGCCTTCCTCAGGGTCTTTTGAGCGGTGATCTCGTTGATCTCGCGGTGACGCGCGACCACGAGGATTTGGCCTTTGAGTTCGTAGATGTCGTGGTTGCCGCCGTGCCGGGTCAGGACGGCTCCGAGGGCTTCCAACTCTCGGACGAGGTCGGTTCGTTTCACTCGTGGATTCTATCCACGATAGACAGATCGATTCTAATTCGACTAGAAGCCCGCTGCAAGGACGGCTCGCTCGAAGCGCCCACCGGTTCGGCGTGGCGGGTGTCGGCCGGGATCGGGGCCCATCCGGCCGAGGGCACGAGGGCCCGGTCGTCGCCGTGGCGCCGGCGCCGGCCGACGCGCCGGCCGAAGGCCCGGGCCGGCCCTTCGGCGCCGGCGGGCGGGGTGTCAGGGCATGTCGCCGGACCGGCGCAGGCATCCGTCCGGCGAGCTCGTGGGGGAAGCGGAGGAGCAGCTGCTCCAGTTGCTCGGGGCACAGACCGGGAGCACCGCGGACGCGGCCGGGCGGTACGGACGAGGAAACCCGGGTGGGGCGGGTATTCTCACGGCCCGTCCGACCCACCGGCTCCGGCAGCCGGTGTCGGCTGGCCGGTGCCACCCCTGGCTGTATGACTCCCCGGCGTGTCACTCGGTGTACGGGTTGGCGATGCGGTGGGGTCGCTTGGCGATCTCCAGCACGTTTTGCGGGAAGCGGGGGCCGGCGACGTAGTGGCGGCCCTTGGTCTGTCCCACGGCGGTCAGTACCCCTGCCTTCGTCAGCGCTTGGAGGTCGCGTGTCGCCTGTTGGGTGTTGATCGCTTCGGCCCGTTCGTAGCGGGAGCGCCGCACCCTGCCGACCATGGCGACTTCGTGGAGGGCTGTGACCTGCCGTTCGGTGATGCCGTCGGCTTCGGCGGCCTCCATGAGTTGCACCCAGCATTCGTTGGAGCGGTCGACACGGTGCCGCACTCGCTGGGCCTGCTGGTGGTAGGCGAGGAGGTTGAACTTGATCCACGGCAGTGTGTCGCGCTCGGGTGACCAGAGGGGGCCGCCGACCTCGCGGAGCACCTTGTAGTAGTCCCAGGTGTTGCCCGGCATTCCCAGCCACTCCTCGATCGAGGAGAACTCGGGGGCCAGGACGCCGCCGCGGGCGATCAGCAGGGTCTGCAGCGAGCGGGACATCCGCCCGTTGCCGTCCGACCACGGATGGATCTTCACCAGGTTCAGGTGCGCCATCGCGGCCCGGATCAGCACGTGGTCGTCGAGGTCGCCCTCGTTCAACCAGTCGACGAGCTCGCCCATCAGGCCGGGGACCAGTTCCTGATCCGGCCCCTCGTAATCCGTCTCCAACTCGTCGCCGGGGGCCGTGATCCGGATGGCGGTCTTTCGCCACTGCCCCGCCGTCTTCAGCGGATGATGATGCCCCTGCAGCATCCAGTGGAGCGCGTTCAGCAGTTCCTTGCCGTACCGGAAGTCGGCGACATCGTGCAGCGACTGGATGTACGTCATGGCCTGCCGGCAGGCCAGCGTCTCCGCCTTGTTCTCGTCGCTCGCGTCGACCTCGCGTTCCCCGTCCATCAGGTCCGCGACGTCCTTGACGTCGACCCGGTAGCCCTCGATCGTGTTCGACGCCGCGATGGCGCTGGCCGTCAGGGCCTTGCGCAGATCGAGCGTCCATTTCACGGGGGCCTGCCGGACGGCGTGGCGTAGCCGGTCACGCATCGCGTCGACCTGTTCCAGGACCCGCAGGTCAACCGGCTCGAGGTGGGGAATCACATACAGCATGAGGCAATGACACCAAACTCCTATCATTTCATGCTTGCGGCCTTCGGCCACGTCAACCGGGCGTGGGCGCCACCGGGTGTACGGCGCAGCGGTGGGTGGGCGTGGGGCGTCACACGGCGGCGATGCGAGACGGCGGGGTCGAAGGCACGGCGGCGGGTGGCGCCGGGCAGGGTGTCGCGAGGCCGAGACGCGGGCGGTGGGGCGGGCCCGGAAGGTGATGCGGCGGACGTCCTCGTCGAGTTCGGACTCGTGTGGGCAGGCGTTGACGGCGAGGGTCTCGCCGGCGCCCGTGCAGCGGTGGATTCAGGTCTTCGCTTCGGTTGCGATGGTGTCCCGGAGGTTCTCGCGGGCGGTGATCAGGACGCGGGTGGCAACGATCCGGGCGTCGGGCGGGGGCACGTACCGGTCGGTGTCGGTGTCCATCGGTGGGGTGGGCGGGTTCGCGGTCACGGTTGTTCCTCGGGTTCGGCCTTGTGTGTGGTGGGTGGGGGCCGGGTCGGATGCAGTGCGCGCGCAGGTGATGGTGCCAGCCGTGATCCGCAGGTGTGGGCATGGCGGGGCGGCCGGTGCGGCTGTTGTGGCGCGGCGCGGCGGACGGGCGGACACGTTCGTGGGTACTGCGGGTGTTCGCTCGGTACACGGACGGCACCGCGCTGCCGGCCGACTGCCCCGGCCGTGCCGAGGCGGGCGGTGAACGGGCGCTGCAGGCCGCGGCGGTGGTGACGGCGGCTTTGAGCGGGGCGCGGCGGGGTGGGCGGCCGGTGGTCGCGGTGGGGGCGCATGTGCGGTTCCGCGGAGCGGGATGGCAGATCGTTGCGCTGTCCGGACAATGCTTCCACCTGGTCGGCGAGAGCGGGGACGACGAGGTGGTGCCGGCCGGGCACCTGTTCGCCGATCCGGACTTCGCGGTCCGGGGTGCGGGGGTCGGGCAGCCGCAGGGGGTGCCGCGGTGGGGGTTGTTCGAGACCGCCCCGGCCGCGGCGCGGGAGAGGGCGTTGGCGTGGCAGCGGTACATCCGGGAGGTGGAATGTGGTCGTGCGGGCGGGCCCGACGGCGGTGGGGTGGTGCGGCCGGAGTACGACCCGGCGCGATTCACGTCGGCCGAGCGGGAACGGGCCACGGCCGAGGACTTGACTGCTTTGGGTTTCGGGCGGGTTTCGCGGACGACGGTGCAGCGCATGCGCGGCCGGTACCGAAGGCAAGGCCTGTGGGGTCTGGTCGACAAGCGCGCCACGCGCGGCGCGAGTGCGACCGGGCGCAGCGACGAGCGGGTGGTGGTGGCCGTGTTGGAGGCGTTGCGGCGGCAGCGGGGGCGGTCGAAGGGGACGGTGGAGGGGTTGCGGCGGTTGGCCGGGGAGATCCTGGACCGGGCGCATGGGCCGGGTGTGGTGGCCTTGCCGTCGCGGGCGACGTTCTATCGGTTGGTGAACGCTCTGGCCGATCCTGCGGAGTTGCCGGCGCGGACCGCGAGCGCGACGACGCCGCCGCCGTTCGCTCCGGTGGGTGCGTCGCGGCCGGGTGAGCAGGTCCGGGTCGACAGCACCCGCCTGGACGTGATGGCCGTTTTGGACGATGGCCGGTTGGGGCGGCCGGAGTTGACGATCGCGGTGGACGTGGCGACGCGGAGCATCGTGGCGGCGGTGCTGCGGCCGGAGGGGACCAAGGCGGTCGACGCCGCTTTGTTCGGGGATGGTGGTGCCGCATCCGATGCGGCCGCACTGGCCCGAGGCGTTGGAGTTGTCGCGGGCGAGCGTGCCCTACGAGCGGCTGGCGGCGGTGGACGGGCGGTTGGAGGGCGCGGCGGCGCGGCCGGTGATCGTGCCGGAGACGGTCGTGGTCGACCGGGGCAAGGTGTTCGTGTCCGAGGCGTTTGTGGCGGCGTGCGAGACGTTGGGGGTGAGCGTGCAGCCCGCGCCGTCCGCGAAGCTGTCGTGGGGGCGTGCGGTGCGGCGCGGTGGGCCGCCCGGTGGCGTTGTCACCGGGTGCGGGAGTTGTTTTGATGAGTTGGAGAAGCCGGCATAGGACCCACGTCGCGAGTCGGTCTGTTTGACGTCGTGCCGGGCGTTGCGGTGCAGTGGTGGTGTGGGCTCTCGCCGCACCGGGGCGAGCGGGACGCCACTTGCGCGAAGGGCCCCCGTGAACGGGTTGACGTCGGCCGAAATCCTGCGCCGATGCTATGGCGTTCCCTTTCCACCGGAGTTCTTTGTGTTGGGCGAGCCGCACGAGATGACCGAGGAGTTGTTGGTCGAGTTCTTTGCTCGGCCGTGGCAATTGGTGATCCCGCCGGCCGTGTCATGGCTCCGTACAGAGGAGGAAGAGGAACGGGTCCTGCTCGCTCGCGACCTGCTCCCCTTGGTGAAGCCGCTCGGACTCCGCCAGCGTCACGGTGGCAAAACGGTCGGCTACCGTCTGAGCCGACTCGCCGACGGCCGCACCACGGTCTTCGCCCTCCCTCGCAACGCCCGCCCCGACAGCCCCATCGAGCACGTCGGCGACTCGCTGCTGGAGTTCCTGCACGAGCACCACACCGACCACCGGGATGCGCTCCTCAAGCAGTACAACGCGCCGTCCAACTTCGGCACCGGCATGGTCGATGCCGACGAGGTGCAAGAAGTCGCAGCCCTGCTCCATCACATCGAATACCTCCAACGCCGAGTCGCCGACCACGGCATGCACGACCGACACGCAGCCGAGTGACAGCGATTCACACAGACGCCGCGCCCGACTCATCGGGTAGTCGTCGCCGAAGTCGTTGCACAACCGGGTCGCGACCGGTTTCGAGGCAATCGGTCGAGGTGGCGATCGTCATCGCCGGCGACGCGGTGGCGGATGCGGGAATCGTCGCCACCATCACTCCGGTTCCGGGGCCTGCTGTCGTTCGTACCCCCGATTGGCCAGAGGCCCGCGTCGGCCGGTGGTTGGCATGGAGCCCAGGAGCCCCCCGGGGAACCGGTGTTGGTGTCAGGTCATCCGACCCGCGCGGGGCTGTCGCGGGTCACAGCCCTACGCGTGCGGCCCACGGCCGCCGGGATGGACACGCATCGGGTGCCGCATCACGATGGGCAGTCCTCCCCGATCGCCGCCCGAGGCGGGAAATGGGAGGTCCACCACAACCCCCACGACGGCCGCCAGGTATGGATCCGCCTGCCCGACGGCGAGTCGACCGAGATCCCGTGGATCCACCGTGACCACGCCCACCACCCGTTCGACGAACGCACCCGGCAATACGTGCGTGCCACCGCCGGCCCCCACACCGACGCCGACATCCACGAGGCGAACCTCGCGGAAGCCTTCGACCGGCTCATGCGCCGTGCCCGCGCCGGAAGGGCCACCCGCGCCGAACAACGCCTCCTCGCCGGCGGCACACCCATCCGGATTCCCCCACCGGGACGCCCCGTGCACGAAGGGCGGGGGCAGGACCTCGGCGGCACCGTCCCGGGGGAGGGCGGGGACAGCCTCGACGAACTCGACGACGGCCTCGACGAGTCACCACCGCGGGGGTGGTGCGCCGACGAAACCGACCCCGACTCCCCCGCACCGCCGTACACGAGGTACGGGCTCTACGACGCACACGAGGAGGCCCTGAAATGGTGAGCCCCGGTGCGCGATCGAGCGACGACACGTGGGCACACATCCATGCGGACACGACGGCACGGTCCCGGCCGGTGACCACCTGGCAGGGCCGGCAGGACTTCGCAACCGCACCGCCCCCGGCGCCGCCCGAGCCCGGCGCACCGCTACGGAGCCGGGAGGAACGCCCGGCCTACCACTCCGTGTTCGTGACCGTCCGCATCCCGGCCATCGACACCCTCGCCACGAACATGCGCACGTTGATGATCCTGGGCCGCCACCAACGCATCACCGCCCGACCGGCGTTGATCGTCACCGGCCCCGCCGCCGCCGGCAAGACCACCGCGCTGCTCCACGTCGGACGCGAGTGGGGAACGAAGGGCCGCCCGGCGCTCCGGGTGTGGGCCACGGATGCTCACTCGGGCTCCCCACCCCGTATGCCGTCTCCGAGCCGCCAGCGACGTATGCATGGTGCGGCGCCGTCGAGGGCTGCTGTCACTGTCACCCAGGTGCCGTCGCCGGCGCTGCAGAGGTTGATGGCGTCGGCGTCGTGGTGGGGCGCCGGGTAGTGGATGCGGGCCCGTGGCTGCAGGGTGTGCGTGTCCAGCAGCATGTGCTTCGGTGCGTATTCGCTGAGCGCGATGACGTGTACACGGTCCAGGAACCAGGCCCACAGGAACGTCGCGGTCGACGATTCGACGCGGGGGTCGCGACCGGCGTCGTCGTCGGCCGGTCCGAAGTCGTGGAGTTGCACCGTGCCGAATGCGTTGCCCAGCCAGGTGCCCGCATCCGGATGCACGTCGAGCGGTACGCCGAAGCCCCGGGACGTGGTCGTGGGTCGGCCGTCCGCGTCCCAGCGTGTCCACCGGCCGTCGTTGCCCGCGCCGTCGAACGCGTCGGAACTGGCGTGCCGTCCGTCGGGGTGGATCAGCACCTTGTGCGGACCTTCGTAAAACGACGGCGATGTACCGATCACGGCCCCGCCCGGAAGCGAGATCACCTGACGCTGTGCCGTGTACGTGACGTCGCTGTCCTCGTCCCACTCATCGTCGGGTACGGGCACGAAGGCCCACAGCTCGGTTCCCCCCGGGGCGAACACCGCGCACGCGGGGACATCCTCCCCGTCGACGTTCCCCAGCGCGGGGTGGCTCGCCTCCCACACCGTGCTGCCGTCGACGCGCACACACGCCGAACGGCGCTCGCCGGCGAACGCGGCGAACCGGCCGTCCGGACTGATGTCGTGATTGAACCAGCCCGACTCCACGAAGTACCGGGGTATGACGAACCGTTCGTCGATGGTCAGGTCGGGTGACAGGAGCAACAGCCCGCCATCGGCATCGCGAACGATCCAGCGCCCACCGTACGTCTTCTCGATCCGGCCCATCACCTCACGGGGCAATTCCGCGATCAACTCCGCGTGGGCGCAAGGCAGCGCAAGGTCGTTCGTCATGAGGTGCAGCGTAGTGTCCGAGACACAGTCAGTCGCAGCCCACCGACCACCCTTGCTCAGCCATCATGACCATGGCTGAGTAGGCCCGGAGCGCGCTGCCGGTATTGCTCCCGGTCCGTTTCTCCGGACCTCTCGCCGAGTGAAGTAAGCCGCCGACGAGGTGCCTCCGGCTGAGGTCCTTTTCCGACGGCCTCTTCCCGAACCGGACGGACCCGATTTCCAGGCATCCGGCTCTCCAGTGATTACTTCCGCAGTACTGCGGTGGGACGCCTTGCGTGGATGCCTTCATGGCAACGGCGGCAGATCACCAGGGCCTTGCGCCGCCGCATCGCCATCAGATGGACCCATGCGGGCCCTTCTCGGCGTCCGGGCCGGTTGAGATCAGCGAGCTTGCGGACATGGTGAACCTCAAGGCTCGTCCGCGCCTCGCACATCTCGCAGCATTCGGCGAGGAGCCCGTGGATCAGCTCGTTGCGTTTCATGCTGGCCATGACCGGCCGGATGTCAGTGAGGACGGCCGTGCGCTGCCGTTTGAGCGGTATCCCGCCGAAGCGGGTGACCAGCGGCTTCCTCCCCTTATCGCGTGGGACGGTGACCTGGATGCAACGGCGCGGTCCGTCGGGTGTCTCAATGGTGCTTTTGTACTTCCGGGACATCTTCGTAACCGTCGACCGGTGTTTCCCGGCCAGCGTCTTCAGCATTGACGTCTCCATGACCCACTGGAGGCGGCCCAGGCGGAATGAGGTGACCCGAGTTTTATAGAGTCCGTTTGCGGTTGTTTACGCGGACTGCGTGGTTTGCTCCTGGTCGGCCCGGTGTTGCTGCTCGTACTCGAGCGGTGGCATGTAGTCGAGCGCAAGCCCCGACACACGACGCCGGTGCCCACGCCCCGGGGGCCGCACCCGCGAACACCGGTCACCACGGGCGTCGGCGTCGTAGCGCGTCGCCGACGCGCACTTGTCGCCGGTGGGTTCGTCGCGGCCGGCCGGCCCGGAGCGGTCGTGCGGGTCCACCTGGCGCTGCGCGGCCGGGTCCGTGTGGCGTGCCTGCTGAAGGCTCCATGTCTCGCGCCGTCATCGTGCGTGCGGTGCTCGCGCAGTCCGTTGTCCTGGTCTCGCTCTACGTGGCGCTGACCCAATTGCCGCCCCGGGAGGCATCGAGGTGATCGCCGTGATGGGCCAGAACCCGCCCATCCGCAGGTTTCGCATCGGCCAGATCGACGCGAAGGATTCGTCATGGACATTCACGCTCTTCCTCAACGCCACCGCCACCGAAGTGCTCGCCTGCACCGGCGTTGCCAGGTCCGCCTCCCCGACAGGTCGAGACTCCGAGGCGACGTGACGGCAGGTCTGCCTTGGTGACAACCGAGTGCCTCGGCTCACGGGCCCTGTCGCCGCGGTCGGCGTTGTCCAGGCGGTGGGTGAGGAAGCGGGCGATGCTGCGGCGGCAGAGGTGGACATGGGGACTCGCCACGAATCCACGACGGTGGACGCACAGGGGCTGGGGGCAACACACCCGAGCGTCCTCAACGAACCGCCACACCACCGACCACCATCCCCGGGATCACATGTCAGTCCGCCGCGTCGTCGCGGGTGGTGTTGTTCGTGCGGTCGGTCGGCGCGGAAGCGTCCGCTGCGTCCTCGTCGGGAGGCAGGGGACGCAGGATGCTCAGCACGATCGAGGCTGCCAGCACCAGGATGATCACGCACAGGCTGACCAGGGAGGGAATCTCCGGTACCGACTCGCTGATCACCTTGTGGGAGGCCTGCAGGACGAGCTTGACGCCGATGAACGCGAGGATGATCGACAGGCCCTTGCTGAGCAGATGGAATCGCGAGAGAAGACCCGACAGCAGGAAGTACAGGGCGCGCAGACCCAGGATCGCGAACGCGTTGGACGAGTAGACGATGAACGCGTCGTCACTCACCGCGAGCACCGCCGGTACGCTGTCGACGGCGAACACCAGGTCGGCGGCCTCGATCGCGACGAGGACCACGAACAGCGGGGTCACCACCCGCCGACCCGCCTCGCGGACGAAGAAGCGGCTGCCGGAGTACTCGTCGCGCACGGGGACGACCTTGCGCACCAGGCGAACGGCCAGGCTCTGGCCCGGGTCGAAACTGTCCTCCTCGTCCTTGAGAAGCTTCCACGCGCTGTAGAGCAGCACGGCCGCGAACACGAACAGCACGGCCGTGAATTTGCTGACGATGGCCACACCGGCCGCGAGGAACAGGCCGCGAAAGACCAGTGCGCCCAGGACGCCGAAGAACAGCACCCGATGCTGGTACTCGCGTGGCACCCGGAAGTACCCGAAGATCAACGCGAACACGAACAGGTTGTCGACGGACAGGCTCTTCTCGAGGAGCCACGCGGTCGTGTACTCCACTCCCGCCGTCGTTCCGACCTGCCAGAACACCAGCCCGCCGAAGCCCAGGGCGAGACCGACCCACAGGGCGCTCCATGACGCGGCCTCGCGGAATCCGATGACGTGGTCCTCGCGATGCGCGAACAGGTCCACCGCGAGCGAGACCACCACGATCCCAGCGAAGACGAACCACAGCCACAGAGGTACATCCATGTCGAGCCTTCCGTCGCCCACCGAACACGCGTGACGGATGACCAGCTCCATCCGCCCCATGACAGAACACCAAGAGTTTCCCCTGAAAGGGCAAAGAAGTGCCAATCAGTGGCGCGTGGGAATCTCTGGTAGGACCTTTCGAAGCTCCGTCGTCGCGGGGCGGGATGCATCAGGTGCTTGGGAGGAGCGTCGAGGCTCGTTCAGCGCCGTGCGCGGGCACGGGCATGGGTCCACCACAGCATCAGTGCGGCCAGCGCCCAACAGGCCGCGAGACGGGCCGACACGGTGGCCGTGCCCGCGCCGGACATCGACGACGGGGCGAGCAGGACGGTGAGTCCCGTGACCCCGACGATGGGGCCGGCTCCGTACCACACCACCGCCATCACCGGGCCGACCTGCGCGAACGCCGGATGGGACAGCATCCACGCGGGGGTCGGGGGGCGGTAGGCGCCGACCAGTCCCGCCGCGACCAGGACCGGCGCCGCCGCCGGCACGACCAGGAGCGCGCCCGGATGGGCGAGCACCGTCACGGGCAGCGCGAACAGGCAGCCGGCGACCACAAGGAGCAGGATCGGGACCGGCGCGTGCTCCAGGGCCACACGCGCGAACGGTCGTGGCAACCACGCGGCGCGGCGCGTGTCGTCCCCGTCCAGGCGTGCGGACTCCAGGAGCGCCGCGGCGGCGAAGTACCCCATCAGCGCGGCGGCGACCGTGAGCGGGGTCGCCGCCGTTCCCTCGGTGTGTGCCGCGACGGTCGCGGTCGCGGTCGAGAACGCCAGGAGCAGCAGCATCAGGCCCGTTCGTCGCGGTGCCGCGAGCAGGGCCACGGCGTCCCGCCAGACGACGAGCAACGCTGCCCGGCGCGGGGCGCGCAGTCGGGCGGCCCACCGCTGGGCCCGTCCCGCGCGGCGCGTGTCGGCGGCGCCTGTCGCACCGAGCCTGGCGGCGCGCAGGTCCAGTGCCCAGAGTCCTGCCAGGACTCCCGTGGACGCCCGCGTGCGCACGCGGAGTTCGGCGGTGGGGATGCCCGCGACCAGTCGGGGCACGGCCCACACGGCGGCCGATGTCGACAGGATCAGCAGCGCGAGGGCGAGCGGCCACAGCGGCACGGACCCGCCGGCGGCGGCGAGCACGGGCTGTGCCGCCCAGCCCCATGGGCCGGACCACAGCTGCGCCGTCTCCACGCCTCGCGAACGGTGACCGCGCGCGGCCGCGACGACCTGGACGATACCGAGGACTATCCCCAGCACCAGGACCGGCACGAGCCGACGCAGCCGATCGGCCACCCGTCGTGAACGCTCCACCACTGCCGCGCCGGTCACGGCGAGCGTGGCGACGCCCACTCCGAGAGCCGCGAACGCGAGGAGCCCGGCCCCGACGCCCCCCAGGCCGGCGGCGGCGATCACCAGGGCCCCGACCAGGCCCAGGAGGAGCGCCGCCACAATCCAGACACCGGCGGACAGCGCGAACCACGGCAGGAGCACCCGGCCGCGACGCACCGAAAGCGTGAGGAGCCAGTCCACGTCCGGGCGTGGCGGCGTCACCGGGCCGCGCCAGAGCCCGTCCCAGGCGGCAAGGGCCAGGACGGTGATGGCGGCGAGGACCAAGCCGGAGGGCAGCACGGCCGCCAGTTCGTCCGCGTAGGCGGCGAGCGGCTGCCGGCGCACCTCGTGGATCGCGCCCGCCACATACACGCCATAGGTGCTGCCGAGCAGAAGCACGACGATGTACACGGCGTAGCCGAATCGGCGGGCCCTGCCCCTGCCGCGCCGCAGCCGCAACCAGACGGTCGTCGCATGCGTGGGATCCTGCGCGAGTACCGGCGTCGAGGCGCCGACGCGGACGTCCGGTGCGGGGCCTGTCACGGATGCGTCGTCGCCGGCGGGCCGTCCGCGACCACGCGGCCGTCGTCGAGCACGAGCACGCGATCCGCCACCGAGCACGCGAGTTCCCGATGGTGGGTTGCGAAGAGCACGGTCGTGCCCCGGTCCCCCTCGGCGCGCAACCGGTTCGCGAGGCGCTCGCGTGCGGCGGGATCCAAGCGCTGTTCCGGCTCGTCAAGCACCAGCAGATCGCGCGGGCGCACCCATGCCGCCGCCAACAGCATGGCCTGCGTCTGCCCGGAGGACAGGGCGCCGGGCAGCGCGTCGGCATGGCGCAGCAGACGTTGGTCGTCCAGACAGCGTTCGATCACGGCCTCGTGGTCGGCCACGGCGTGTCCCACCGCGACCAATTCCAGGTGCTGTCGCACCGTCAGATCGGGATAGCAGGTGAGCGCCTCCCCCACCACCGCGACCCGGGACCGCACACGCGGGTCGTCCTCGGTCATGAGCAGCCCGTCGAATCGGACCGTGCCGGTCGTCGGCCGATCATGTCCGCACGCGAGACGCAGCAGCGTGGACTTCCCGGACCCATTCGACCCCATCAGGGCTACGCGCTCACCCGCGACCACATGAAGATCCAGGGGTTTCAACGCCTCCCGCTCACCGAACCGACGACTCACACCCGCTAGCGTCAGCAAACTCTTTCTTCACCCCTTGCGCGCGTTCCCTCGGCCTGCCGACACGTCCTGATCGAAACCGTGCTCGTGAAAACCGTGTCCGAAGCCGTCTTCCTCGCCACTCTATTGGCCCAGCCCTGGCCCAACCCACGGAGTGGTCGGGCCAAGGCGACGCCCTCCCCGCGCCCCGCCCGGCGTTTCGGCCGTGTCACTCGACCGGGCCGCACGCCGGGTGCGCATCGTCGCCCGACCGGCGCGAACACCGGGCCGGGCCTCGCCCGAGTGGCCGGCGGGACAGCCGCGGCGGCCGGCCGCGCGGCGACGGTGGGTGCCGGGGGTGGCCGCGATTGAGGGGATTTGTGTTCCATGGGTCTGCCTCCGCTTGGCCCCCCGGACTTGTAGTCCCCGGGACCCGTAGCCCGGTCGGGTCGATGACGACGAAGACGCCGGCACGGCAGGGGCTGTTCGTGACCGCCCCGCCGGCAAGCCGGATCGCGCCGGGCGCGGTGGCCGTCTCGGCGCGAGTCGGCACACGCGCTCGACGACGCGTGGGGCAACGAGGACGGCGGCACCCGTGACCCGCCCTCCGGTCGGCTACCCGTCGGCGCGGCGGTAGGTGTTGATCAGCACCCCGCTCGTCGAGGCCGTCGTGTCCACGAGTGCGAGCGGGCGTCGCGTCGTGCCGTCGTCGAACAGCTTCTTGCCGCCTCCCAAGAGGAGCGGGAAGACCAGCAGGCGGTACTCGTCGACGAGATCGTGTTCGATGAGAGTCCGGAGGAACTCCCCGCTGCCCAGCACCAGGACCTCGCCGTCGGCTCGGTCCTTGATGCCGATGACCTCCGCCGCGACGTCGGCCCCGAGCAGGGTGGAGTTCGCCCATTCGAGATGGGTGAGCGTACGGGAGGCCACGTACTTGGGCATGGTGTTCATGGCCGCCACCACGGGGTCGGTGTCGTCGGCGTACGGCCAGGTTGCCGTGAAAATCTCGTACGTTCTGCGGCCGAGGAGCAGTCCGGCCGCCCCGGCGATGGAGTCGCTCATGAACTTCTCCACCACCGTGTCGACGTAGGGCAATATCCAGCCGCCCCGGTCGAACCCGCCATCGCGGTCCTCGTCGGATCCGAGTAGGCGGCCGCGCCGGGCTCACTGCGAGGTACCGGCCGGCAACCGGCGTTTCGGAAGTCGAGAACGTCTGCGGTTGCGGGCAGCGCGGCTGCGGGAGAGTTGTCCTGCCCGGCGGTGCGTACGCGGAGCCCTACGGGCGATGATCAGGTAAAGGAGCAGACGTCGTGAGTGATCCGACCGGGTCGGCGCGCACATACCGCCTCTTTTACGGCAGGCGGCTCGCGATGGGAATCAGGGGCGAACCAGGGGTGCTCGTAAGCACGTCAACCCCGCCGCCGGTGCCAGGGGCCGCACCGGTCACGCATCCGTTCGCCGCCGGAACGTTCCACGTGGCCGAATGCGAGGGCGAGCTCGGGGCGCTCCTGCACGCGGCATCCGATCTCCACGCGTTCCTCGACGCTGCCCGGCGTTGCGGCTACGCAGTCGAGGCGGTCGAGGACCGCAAGGCACCGTTGGCGCCTGCCGCGGGCGGCAGCGACGCGGCATCCGAGGGCGTCGACCGGCTCATAGTGGTGGGCAGAGCGCACTTCGCTCAGCTCAGGACCGACCCGGTGTTGAACGTCGTCGAGCTGCCCGACGGGCTCGGCGTCTGCCTGGTGCACGCCGTACGCGGCGGAGGCAAGATTTACGTCGCACCCGACGAATCGGCGCTGTTCGCGGGGTCAGCGGTCGACTTCGAGACGGGCCTCGACGCGTTCCGCGACGGCGCCCGCACGCCGCTCGAGAAATTCGACATCAACGGCGGTGGCACACCAGGGTGACGCCGCTGCCCTTGCCCGCGCTCCGCCCCCTTTGACGCAGAACACGGACAGTGCTCCGTCGGAGCCGAGGTCGTCGCGATCCCGACCACCGCTCGGACAGGGGCAGCCACTTCGTCAGCCACTGAAGGAGCCCCCTCTTCGGTCAGCCGAAGGTTCTACGGCCTGTAGCCCGCACCACCGACTCTCGGCGGTCTCCGCCTCCGTCACGTGCTCACCGGACACCGATAAATCTTCGGGGATCGCACCGAACACTCACGGCCACCCGGAGGAGACTGTGGCGGAGGAGGAGAGCGGGGGCGGCCCGTCGGCGCAGGCGGCGGGACCTGCCGCCACAGGCGCGCTCAGCCCGTGAGGAAGGCGCCCTCGGAGCAGGGACGGCAGACGAATACGTAGCCCCACCGGCCGCCGAGGTTCATCGCGGCCTGCCGGTCGATCCCCTCTTCCAGGTGTGGCGCGGGCACGGTGGCGCTGCCCTCGGTCGCGGGCAGCGCCGCGGCGGCGAATTCCGTCGTGCCGGAGTAGGAGGGGCACCCGGGCCGGCGGTCGTCGTCCAGGCAGGAGGGGCTGCCGCCGAGCGATCCGAGCACCGCGCGTTGCTTCCCGAACCGCTCTCCGGGCTCCCTCTTCCACCCTGAACGGGCGAGGTCGTACGTGTCGCGCGGGATATCCTCGCTGTCGTCGTCCTCCGGTTCGAGCGTCACGACCCGGGTCGTGATCGCCGACACTGCGGGCAGCAGCGTCACGCCCTCCTCACGGCCACCGGTACCAGTCCCGCGGACGGGAAAAGAAGGACCCGATTCGCCCCGGAGGTCGCGTCCCACAGCTCGCAGGCGCCCGGATCGTTCTGGCACACGAACACCGACAGGACGCCGTACTCCACCGGCAGATGCGCGAAGAACTGCATCGGCCCTCCGCAGTAGTCGCCGCACACCGGCCCGGTGAACCCCTCGGGAGCCAGCGGCACACCCCCGGTACGTGGCACGTCCGCATCGGGCGCGGCTGTGCCGTCGTGGATCATCAAAGTTGCCTGCATGGGCGAAGGCTACGGGCAGTCGGCAGCTCAGGACCCAGCGGGCACAGTGCGCCGTCGCGGATCATCCCGGCGTACCCCGAGGTAGGAACACTCCACGGGCTCGGCGACGCCGGCGGCAGTCAACGGGGCAAGGACCGTGCGATGTCGATCCTCCGTCAGTTCTCCGTGTCTGTGCACAGCCCGTGCGGCCATGGCGCAGGCGGACCTGCTCCGTCCGGCCAAGATTCTCGGCAGCAATGAATCGTCAGGGCTGTCGGCATTGGCGAATCTCGCGAAGCCCGGACATCAGGCATGTACCCTCGGCGATTTCTACCGACCGTCCAGTTGCCTGGTCGCTGCGTCGAGTGTCGGCCAAGGAGGGCCCTCTCGCAGCAGGCGCAGGAATTCTTCCCCGAATCGCCTCCCGTTCGGAAACTGGTCGCCACGCTCCCAACGCCACGCTGCGACCATCGCGAGGACGAGCTGTCGGCACTCGTCCAGCAGTCCTTGGTCAATGCTCGGATAATGCTCGCAGACCGCCTCCGCAACATGGGCGAGATCGAACTCGACCGGTCCACGGCAGTACGTCTCGAGGTCGATGAACAACGGGCCGTTCTTCGTGCCCAGCACATTGCCCGGATGCGGCTCGCCGTGGAGCGGCTGCTCCACGACGCCGCGGTCCTCGATCGCCCGGCGCAGGCTTTCCAGTCTGCTGCCGAGGAACACACGGTCCGCGTCGGCGAGTTCCGGCGAGCGATCCGGGTCGGCGACGACTTCCTCCGCCTCCGCGATCCGATCCGTGAACCGTGGGCTCGGCACATCGACCTCGCGCATGCCGGCGTGCAGCCGCTCCAGCGCCTTGGCGTAGTCGACTGCCGAGACGTGAGGTGTCACGGGTTCGTAGTAGGTCCACAACGTCACTGCGAAGCCATCGCGCGTATACACACGCGGGTCCACCCGAGGCTCCAAGGCGCCCACAGGGCATCCGGCCTCCGCGAGCCGTCGAGCGAGGTCGACTTCCAGTTGTGCGGCCTGCCCCGCTGGAGCGACCCGGGCAAGGACGTCGCACGGCGTCAGCCGCAGCGCGAGCCTGTTCGAGTTGTGGAGAACGACTGCGTCGTCGGCCGGCAGGTCCAGCGATGCGGCAACCGATGTCGCAGCCGCGATCGCACGCGTGAGGTCGGATATCTCCACCGGCGAATCTTGGCACGGATGAGCGAGGGCGATGTCAACCAGCGTGGCCAGATGCCAACTGTCGTGTCCCGACACAACACCCCGGCCCGCCCCAACCGGAAATCACGCCCGAAAGTCGTAAGAAAATCGGACAGGAAATCCTGGGCCACTACGGTCGACAACCGACGTAATGCGATGGCCACCCTCCACGCGCTGTACCTACTGAGGTTTCCGAGTCCGATTGACGGTGCGTCAAATGAGGGCATACCCGTTGTATGGGGAGCTCGGGGATGACCCCGGTGGAGCGGGAGCGCCGGGAGAAGTTGCGGTTGCGGGCGGCTGGTTGGTTCGCGGAGGGTGTGTCGCAGGCGGAGGTGGCGCGTCGGTCGGGTGTGTCGCCGCAGGCGGTGTCGGTGTGGCATCGCGCGTGGGTGGACGGCGGGGCGGACGCGTTGCGCTCCGCCGGCCCGCCGGGTGCCCGCCGGCGGGTGTCGGACGAGGGGTTCGCCGAGGTGGCGGCGGTGCTCGAGGCCGGTCCGGAGGCGGCCGGTTTCACCGGGCGGATCTGGACGCTCGCGCGGGTCGGGCGGGTGATCACGCAGGTCACAGGGGTGGTCTACGCGTCGCCGTCGAGTGTGTGGCGGCTTTTGAAGGCGCACGGCTGGTCGCGGCAGCGGCCCGCCCGGCGCGCGTTGGAACGGGACGAGGAGGCGGTGACGACCTGGAGGAGCACGGTGTGGCCCCAGGTAAAACCACCGCGAGGCGAACGGGTGCGGTGATCGTGTTCGCGGACGAGACGGCGCTGTCCCTGTTGCCGCCGGTCCGCGCCACGTGGGCCCCGCGGGGTTGCACCCCGACGCTGCGGGTGCGGATGGGGAAACGGCCGAAGACCTCGTTGGTCGGCTGGTGCTGTTACCCACCGGGCGGATTACCGAAGTTCCTGTATCGCATGGTGCCGGGCTCGGTCACCGATCGGGAGCTGATTCGCCAACTGCCCGACATACACAGGACTTTCGATCGCCCGATCGTACTGGTGTGGGACAACCTCGGCAGCCATCGCAGCCGCCGGATGCGCGCCTTCGCCGACCGCGTCGACTGGCTGACGCTGGTCTTCCTGCCACCCTACGCACCCGACCTGAACCCGGTCGAGGGCAGTTGGGCGCATCTGAAGAGCGGGGCCCTGGCCAACCTCGGCGCCCGCACCCTCGACGAACTCGTCGCCGTCGCCCGCCAAGGCCTGCGGCACATCCAAAACCATCCCGCGCTCCTCAACGGCTTCCTCGCAGCAACCGACCTGACATGACGAACCAACAACAACCGAATCCGCAAAGCTCAGTAAGGTCGGCGGCATGACACACGACCCCGACGACCCGGCCACGATGACACCCGAAATGGCCGCGCAAATCCGCACCTGGCGAGTCGACGAGGAATACACCTACCGCGCCGTCGCCCAAGCCGCGACCGACCTGTGGGGCTCCACATGGGGCAGCAACCAGATCTACGGCACGGACCTGTGCATCACCGCAGCCCAAATGCTCGGAGAAGACCCCAACACCGACCCATGGAATTGACACCCCACCAACCCGACCCCGAGCGAATGCCCCGGACCACGACACCCGCCGCGCCGGCTCCTGAACCTGCTCCCGCAGGTGCCGGCTCCTGAACCTGCTCCCGCAGGAGCCGGCACAGCCGCGCGAGGCACGGGTCAGGAGCGGTGTCGAATGCGGTCGAGGTCCGGGTCCAGGACGACGAGGTCGGGATGTTCCCGCAGTTGCAGTTCGCGCGCCCAGTCCTCGAGGTCGGCCTTGTGCGCCGCCATGTCGCCGGTGGTGTCGGTGACGATCGCGAGCAGTTCCACATCGGTGTCGCTCAGGCCGCGGTAGCGGTTCGCGGGGGCATAGCAGGAGACGGCCTCGGCAGGGAGAGTGGAGCCGGCCGCGGCAAGCCTGTCGACCAGCCACCGCCGGAACGGCGTGTCCCGGGTACGCCAAGCCGGGTCGCAATCGTCGAACTCGGTTTCGGGACCGTCGAGATCGCCGACCAGCCACCGCCGAAACGGCGAGTCCCCAGCGCTTTGGGCCGCGTCGTGGTCGTCGAACTCGGGAACGTCGAAACCGGGACCGATGCCAGCCATGGCCCAATCCTCTCCACAGCCGCGGTGGGATACGCGAGACCCACCCGAACGAGTGGAACCCGGGTCGCGGCCGACACCAGGTAACGACTCCCGGATCATACTTCGCGTATGATCCGAGGTATGACGATCAAGGAACGGGTCACGGTGACGCTTCCCGCAGACCTGCTGGCCACCGCAAAGGCCGCCGCGGCGGGGAACCTGTCCGCCTACGTCGAGCGCGCGCTGCGCGCCGAGGCCCTGCGCGAGGCTGGCGAGGCGATCGAGGCCTGGCGCGGCCGACACGGCGAGGACGTCGAGGAACTCGCGGACGTGTTCGGCGAGGACATCGCGTGAGGCTCGCACGCGGCCAGATCTGGGAAGTCCCCCTGGCCACCAAGGTCAGGGCCGTTCTGATCGTCGAGTCCGACGCAGCCATCCGCGCCCTGCCCGGAACACTGGTGTGCATGATGATCGACCGGACCGGAGGCGCCCCGGACACCGTCGTCACGGTACCCATCGGCGAACCCGTGGCGGGGGCAGCCGTCGCGGTCGACCTGGTCGCCCTCACCGACAAACGCATCCGCTCGGGTACCTTCCTGGGAACCGCCGACCCCGCCGTGATGACCCGCGTGTCCGCCGCACTGCGCGTCGTCCTCGAACTCACCGACTGAACCTGGGGTCGCGGCCGGCCCATCGACCCGGCGTGCAGGTACGCAGGTGAGCACCGGCCGGGCGAACGCCATAGCGCGGGAGCGCCCGCGGGAGCCGGCGACACGAAGAGAGAAACCGTGCAGCATTCCTTGCCGCTTTTCCCACCCGAGCCCGCACCGCATCCCACGCGCCGGATCGCGTCGCCCCTGCGTCCGCACCAGCGCGAAGCCGTCGACGCCATCGTCCGCGCCCTGGAGAACCCCGACGCGGACATGGTCCCGGGCGGGCCGCACGGCGGGGCGCGGGCCACCGCGGTGATGGCCTGCGGCACCGGCAAGACGCGGATCGCCGCGGCCGTGGCCGCCGCCCTCGCCCCACGCGGGCGGGTGCTCGTCCTGGTCCCCACCCTCGACCTCCTCACCCAGACCGTCACCGCCTGGCGAAACGCCGGGCGCACCGCGGGAACGCAGATCGCCGTGTGCTCGCTGGGCGGCGACCGCACACTGGACGAAGCCGGCGTGCGATGCACCACCAGCGCACCCCGAATCGCCTTGTGGGCAGGCGTCTCGGGGCCTGTGACCGTGTACGCCACCTACCAGTCGCTGGGCGCCGTCCTGACCGCCCACCAGGGCGCCTACGGCCTCGCCCTGGCCGGTTTCGACCTCGTGGTCGTCGACGAGGCCCACCGCACCAGCGGATCCGTCGGGAAGGAATGGGCCGCGGTCCACGACAACACCCGACTTCCCGCCACGCGACGGCTGTACCTCACCGCCACGCCCCGCGTGTGGGAACCACCCGCCAACAGCGCCTACAGCGAAGCCACACTGTCGGACGCCGACCCCGAACTGCCCCCCGCCCTGGCCCAGGACGAAGCGTGGGAGGACCCCGACCCCGTCGCCGGCCCAGACGATGCCGGCGGCGGCGCCCCGGACCGGGAGTGGGACGACGAGGGCGAGGACGATCGGCCGGTCCGCGTGCGGGGCGGGCGGCCCGTGCACTCGGCGCTGGAGGCCCGCGCGGTCGCGTCGATGGACGACGAGGCGATCTTCGGCCCCGTCGTCCACCGCCTCGAACTCGCCGCGGCGGCCCGCATGGGCCTGATCGCACGGCCCAGGGTGGTCGTCGTGGAGATCACCGACCCGCAGGTCCAGGAACTCGCGGCGGCCACCGGCAGCAACCTCAACCGGGGCCTCGGCCGGCGCGGCATCGACGAGGTCGAGCAGTACCGCGCCGCGCGCCTGGTCGCGTTGCAGACCGCGCTCCTGCGCGCCGCCGCCGACGACGACCTGGACACGGTCATCGCCTACCACTCCCGCACCCTGGAGGCCCAGGCCTGTGCGGCGAGCCTGCCGGACGTGGCCGCGCGCCTGCATCAGGGCGAGCCGGGGCGCCACCCCGCTCACGTGTGGGCCGACTGGTTGAGTGGCGAACACCCCACCGACCACCGGCGCGACGTCCTGACCCGGTTCGTCGAACGCGCAGACCCCCACGGCACCATCGCACCCCGCGCGATCCTCAGCAACGTGCGTGTGTTGGCCGAAGGCGTCGACCTGCGGGCCCGCGCGGTGGCCTTCATGGACCCCAAGTTCAGCATCGTGGAGATCGTCCAGGCCATCGGCCGCGCCCTGCGCCAACACCCGGGCGAGGGACGCACCGCCACGATCATCGTCCCCGTGTTCCTCGCCCCCGGCGAACGACCCGATGACATGCTCGTCTCCGACAGCTACCACCCGCTGGTGCGCACCCTGCACGCCCTCGCCGCGCACGACGCCCGCGTCCTGGACATGCTCGCCACGCCCGCCCCGAGCGGACCCAAGACCTGGGCGAGAGCGGTGACCGATACCGAGGACATCGGGGAACGGGGCGACGTCGAGCCCGGTGACGGCGACGAAAGCGACGCCGGCGGTCAGGAGGAGCGGTTCCTGGTGCGGTTCATGACCGACCGCGACCCCACCCTGCTCCGCGACTTCATCAACCTGCGCGTCATCAACCCCGAACGCCGCGACTGGCGCCGGGGATACCACGCCGCCAAACGCTGGCACACGGCCCACGGCCACCTGCGGGTGCCGCTGGAGAGCATCGACTACGACGCCGAGACCGGGACCTCGTACCCGATCGGGCAATGGATCGGGGACCAGCGGCGGGCCCGGGCGGCGGGGTCGATCACCCCGCACCGCGTCGAGCTGCTGGAGCGGTTGGGAATGGTGTGGAACACCGACGACACCGCCTTCGAGGACGGACTCGCCATAAGCCGCGCGTACTTCGCCGTCCACGGGCACCTGGCCGCGCCCAAACCCGCCGCGATCAACGGGTATCCCGTCGGGCAATTCCTCGCCAACTGCCGACGGCCGCTGGAGACACGCAAGAACCCCGAACGCTGGCGCGAACGCTGGCAACGCCTGGCCGAGATCGACCCCGACTGGAACCCCACCGGACGGCCGGATCCGGCGCAGCGGTGGTCGCTGGATTGGCAACGCATGCTCGCCGCCGTACGCCTGCACACCGAGGCCGGCGGCCGCGTCGACGACCTGGTGCCCGGACACACCGTGGGCGGCGAGGACATCGGAGCATGGCTCCGGCGGCAACGGCGCAGCGGGGCGGACCTGACGCCGGCGCAGCGGGCGGCGTTGGCGGGTGTCGGTGTCGACGTCACCGCGCGGGAGGAGCGGCCCGCGGTGTCGGCGGCAGGGGTGGTGCGGGCGGATCGGTGGGCGCTCACCCTCGCCGCGGCGGCGGCGTTTCGGGAGCGCGAGGGGCACCTCACCGTCCCCCGCAAGCACGTCGAATTCGTCGAACACGGCGGCGAGGCGCACCAGGTCAAGTTGGGGGTCGCCCTCGCGAACGCGCGACAACGACGCGCCACATACCCGCCCGAGCGACTCCAGGCGCTTTCCGCGCTCGGTATGCGGTGGGCGTGAGTTTCGGGCGTCGGGCCGGATGGGATTCGAGGTCGCCTCGGCCGTCCGAGGGTGTGGTGGTTGCGTTCGGGAGAGGTTCGCGCGCTTGGGTCGGTGCGCCCGGCTCCGGGTCCGGGCCGGGTGGCCGGTTTGTCCGCCGGAAGGGCGTGTTCGTCTCGTTCGGATGAACCGCCCGCACCGGGGGCCGGTTTGGGGCGAGGGTGGGTGGGTGCCCTTCGTGGGGTCCACACTTTTCGCCTCGTGGCGTGTGGTGCGGGCTGTGCCCCGCGACGGAGACGAGGGAATGGCTCCGGCCGCGGCAACGCGTGGCCGGAGCCATTCCTGTTCGTCGCGCGGGCACTTCGGTGGAGGGGACGACCGGTCGGTGCCCGTGGACGGGTCAGGGTGTCTCGCCGCGTCTGATTCGGTCCGCGACGGTCTCGATGTGTTGGTCGAACATGCGGTTGATGGTCTCCATGAGTTGCGGGTCCGGGTCCGGGTGGAGCAGGCCGGGGACCAGGTCGTCGAGGCCGATGTGGCGGCCGGGGGTGTTCATGCCTTCGAGGCGCTCCGGGACGAACGCGTCGAGGTTGCTGTCGAGCACCGCGTTGAGGGGTCCGAGCGCGGGGTCGGGGGGCTGTCGGGCGAGGAGTTCGAGGCGGCGGTGCATCGCGCGGAGTTCCTCGTCGGAGCGGGCTGCGGCCTCTTCGCTCACGACGGCTTTGCGGGTGTGGCCTTCGTCGTCGGTCCATTCACGGATGACCCACACGTGACCTCCCAGGATCGGGACCGGGAACGGTACTCCCCCGATCCGACAAGAAGAAGAAGGGTCGCGTCGCGGGTTGCCGGGGCCGTCGGTGCCCGCGGTCCAGGCCCGTGGGGGCGGGGGATGCAGTGAGGATGACGAGCGATGGCGATACTCGTGACGGCACTTTGCTGAAGTGGGCCGGCGCAGCTTGCCGAAGACACGTGGTGCGGATCGGGCGACGGCGTGCTGCGAGGGCCGGCTTTGATCCACTCTTCGAGGCGCGTGCGGAGGTCGTGCACGGTGATCGAGGCCAACTCCTCGATGGGCACGCCGAGGTCGTCGTGGAACGAGAAACCCGCGCGGTACCCGAGGTCGCGCTCGTGGATGTTCGCGGTCCGCATCGATGAAGCAGGGGCCCTTCGCTCCCGGCGGGTTGTGTTCGGTGCAGCGGGGCGAGCGTTCCGGTAGCCGCAGCCGGGTCGCCGACCTACTTGTGGTCGGTACAGAGGTGGGCGGTCAGGGTCGCACCAACCCACTCCTCCCAGGCGTCGGGGGACCAGCCCCGGTCGCGGACGAAGATCAGGTACAGCTCCGGGCTGAGAAGCCCGTACAGCAGGTCGGCGGCCCGCGCGGCGTCGATGTCGGGGCGGGCGTCGGGCTTGGAGGTCAGGGCCTTCGCCGCGGCGTGCTGGACGGTGTAGCGCGGGTCGGGGCCGGCGGGCCACTGCGCGGCGATCTCCGGGTCCGTGGCGGCGGCAGCCGCGATCAGCGGCACGATCGGGGCGACCCGGCCGAGGATGTCGCGCACGCCCCGTATGTGGGCGCGCAGTTGCCCGGCCGCAGTGGGCTCCGCGCACGCGCTGTGGAACCAGTCCCGGTCCATCGTGGCGACCGGCTCGGCGTCGCCCGCGATGGACGTGTCGACGACGTCCTTGAACAGCGCGCGCTTGTTGCGGAACACGAAGTACACGGTCTGGACGGCCACACCCGCGCGATCCGCGACCTCCTGAAGGCTGGTCGCGCCGTATCCCTGCGCGACGAACAGGTCCCGCGCCGCCGCGACGATCCTCTCGCGGGTGAGCCGCGAGCGCTCGGCCCGCTTGTCGGGACGCTTGACGTCTTGTTCGTCGGATCCCTTGACCGTGTCCATGCCGGGAGTATATCTCTAGAGTTCGTCATTAGAGCTGGACTCTAGATTCTTGTAGGGGTAGTGATGAGTGAGACTCGAACGCCTGCGGAACTCGACCAAGAGGCATTGGTGCGCCGCGTGTTGGAGGACTTCTACCGGGACGGCAAGCCGCCGTGGGACAGCGGCATCACGCCGCCCGAGCTGGTGGCCCTGGTAGAGGGGCCCGGTGCGCTGATGCCGGGCCGGGTCCTCGAACTCGGCTGCGGCACCGGGACCAACGCCGTGTACCTGGCCCGGCACGGGTGGCGGGTGACGGCCGTCGACCTGGTCGACCGCGCGGTCCGGCAGGCGAGGGAGAAGGCCGACGCGGCCGGAGCGGACGTCACGGTGCTGTGCGGGGACGCCACCCGACTCGACGAGGTGGGCGTACCCGGCCCGTACGACCTGTTCTTCGACCTGAGCTGCTACTGCGGAATACCACCGCACCGCCGCGACGCCTACGCCGCCGGCCTCACCGAGCGTGCCGCCCCCGGCGCACGACTGCTGATGTTCGGATACGGGCCCGGGGCGTTCGACGACACGTGGTCCGGCGCCACCGCCGACGAACTCACCGCCAGGTTCGCCGGGTGGGAGCTGACCGACGTGACGCCGGGTACGAACCCGGTCCCCACGTTCTGGTTCACGCTGCGCCGTGCCACCGCCGCATGAGCCCGGTCGCACCGGGCAACTTCCCGGAGCCCGTCGGCGGCGGGGCCTCGGGCGTCGCCTGATTCCGCGCGCCCTCCCGGAACCACACGCAGCGAGCGCACGGCGCCGGTGCCGACGGCGGCGTTGAAACGCCCGATCAACACGCGCTCCAGGAGGCGTAGTCGGGTGGCGTAGGTGGACGAGGCGGCGTGCAGGTCAAGGCGGCCGGCGTCGGGATCGTAGTGGCCGGCGGTCACCTTGTCGGCGTACTCGGGGCAGGCCCGGGGCCCTCGACTTCCCCTCGGCGAGGGGCCGCGGGGCCACACCACCGCACGGCTCGGCGGGAGGAGCCCTGCCGAAAGCCGGATCGAACCGATCGGCCGACGCACGCCCGCCGGGCAAGCGGGCACCGGGCCCGCCGTCGCGTCTCGGGGGGCACCCCCCGAGGCACACGGGACGGGCACCGCCGGATCCGGCACTCGCGGCGCCGTTGCGCTCACGTCGGGTCGAGACCGTCACAGTCGGGGCGGGTGGGCCGAAGCACGCGACGCCCGCGCTGGTCCGGTCGCGGGAGAAGCACTCGCACGCCGCCCGAACGAAGCCCCGCAACGATCACCCTGAGGCCACAGGCGCGGAGAGGCGCGGGATTCGGGCATCTTGAAAGAAGAAGCCGGCGATCACGGGATTCACCCGTCCGGCCCCGCTTCCGTCCTCGGTCACGCAGGGGTGGGCGGCCCGGCGACGCACGGGGGCGGCCGCCGGTCAGCGCCCGGCCCCGGTGGCGCCGCTGGGCGTACAGCGTGCCGGGGACGATGCTCGTGGCGGTGCTCATGGGCATCGGTGAGGAGGCCGGTCACCACCTGATGACCGGCGCCGTCCCCGCCCTCGCGCGCGTCGTGCGATGGCACCGCCGTGAGTCGGCGGCGACAATCCCGGATTGTCGCCGCCGACTCGCTCGCGACGTCGTTCCGACGGCGTTGGTGTCGAAGACGATCACGGCACTCCCTGGTCGGGCGTCCCCGTGGCTTTGTTCACGACTTCCGACAGCGATTGTTCAGCGCGTCGGGAGGCGGTCTTTCGTGAGGGAAGTCGTTGTTCACGGGAATGGGCGGCACCGTGTCGAGGCGCCCCCAGCCGGTCATCGGGATCGAACATCGTCGGACCGCCCGTGACGTCACGCGACCGCCATCGCGGTTCTTCCCCCGATGGCGGTCGCGTCGTGTCTCAGTTCAGTCGGGTGGTGTAGGCCTCGATGGCGTCGCGCTGGTACGCGGCCAGGCCGGAAGCGATGGCCTCGTACGCGGCGCGCCACGTCTCGTTGTCGACGACGGAGCGTCCGATGGCCCGGTAGTCCTCGGCGGTGGCTGCGCGCAGTGCGCTCAGTGCCCGGTACTGGGTGTCGATTTCGGCCAGGACCGGGTCGGCGTCGGCCCGGTGGCCTGCGGTCATGAGTTCGGCCAGCCGGATCATCTGCGCGGTGCGCTCACGGTGCGCGGCGTCGGCGTCGGCCTGGCTCATCGCGTCGGCGCGTCGTGCGACCTCTTCGGCGAGTTCGGGGAAGTCGCGCATGTTCTCCTCGTAATGGGAGGGCGCCACGCCTTCGAAGAGGTTCTCCGGTCGGTTGATGGTCACGGGGTTGCCGTCCTTCCTGGACTGTTCCAGTTCGGCGATCGTGCGGGAGACGGTGCCGGCCAGTGTGTCGAGGCGGTCCCGTTCCGCGAGGAGGCGCCGGTGGTGGCCCCGCAGGGCGTTCACCTCGTCGACCTTGTCCGACAGGATCCGGCCGATCTCCGGCAGCCCGACGCCCAGCGCCCGCAACACGAGGATCTGTTGCAGCCGCAGCAGCTGACGCTCCTCGTAGTAGCGGTGCCCGTTGGCCCCGATCCGGGCCGGCGGCAGCAAACCCGTCTCGTCGTAGTGACGCAGTGTCCGGGCGGTCACGCCCGACATCCGGGCCACCTCCGAGATCGGCCAGTCCATCACGACTCCCGCACATGTGTTGTCGCCAGGCCGGTTTCTCCGGCCCTGGTCACGACGGTAGGAGCTGCCGCAACGGCAACTTCAACCCCGAGACCCGAGATCCTCGCAATCGAACGCGCACGGTCCACAACCCAGCCGGAACAGCCTCCGATTGCTGCCGAAAACTCTCTCGTGAACATCCGACCCGGGCCCAGAGCCACGGTGCCTCCCGAACCGCCGTGGAAACGCTGTCGTCTCTCGTGAACAGAGCCAGTCCCCGCACATCCACCCTCCCTCGCCCCTTCGCCCGCGATTTGCGACAACGTCGTCAGATGCCGCCCGAAGGCGTGGGCCCCCTGGAACCCAGGCTTCACATATGCGACCTCAACTTGAGGCGCAGCCCTGCCTGCTGCGCGCCCCGCCCTGCCCCGCCGAGGCCTGCGCCGCCGAGGCCTGCGCCGCCGAGGCCTGCGCCGCCGAGGCCTGCGCCGCCGAGGCCTGCGCCGCCGGAGGAAACGGATGAGGAGACGAGCCGTTGTTCGTCGATGCCTCGGCAGGGCCTCGGGCAGGGCGAGAAAGAAGGACGTCTCCCCGCACCGAAGGATGCGAGTAGAGGTGTCGGCGTGATCGCGGCTGCGCGGACAAGGGGGTTGACCAGCCTGTTCGTCCCCGGGGGCGCGGTCGGCTCGATGCACCCCTGGGGACACGCCCCGGTTTACCCCTTGTCCGCGCGGGGCCGGGGGGTCGGGGGGTCGGGGGGTCGGTCACACGATGGTGGTGCAGATCCGGCGGTGGGTGGGGCCGTGCTCGGCGAGCTGCTCGAGGGTGGTCGCGTACACGCGCATCACCCGGCGGTCCAAGGCGCGCATCGCGTGCAGGGCCGGGCGCACCCGGTCGATCCGGCGGCGCAGCACGCTCGGGTCGGCGCCGGTGGTCACGATCCACAGCGGCGGGCATGCGTGGCCGGGGTATTGCTCGCGCCATGCGGCGCAGGTGGAGCCGTTGAGTTGGTGGGGTCCTTCGTGGATGCGGTGTTCGGCCCAGCGGGTCCAGGTGTCGATCTTGGTGGCGAGGCGGTGCAGGGGCATGGTGGCGCGGTCGAGTTCGATCAGGCGTACTCCGGTGTCGCGGTGGTCGGTGGTGTCAAGGCGGGCGACGGCGTCGGCGGTGAGTCAGCGGCGCTCGAGGCGGTGTTCGACTTCGACGTCCCAGCCGGTGATGGGGCCGGCTCGGTGGCGTACGCACGCGGCGGCGGTGACGGTGACGGTGACGGCGAGGGCGAGGGCGAGGGCGTGGGCGGCCAGGCCGCCGCGCAGGGCGGCCTCGCCGGTCGCGGCGCGCGGTCGGTGCGGGGCGCCGGACGCGGTGATCGTGGCCTGGCCGGCGCGGGTGAGATGCCAGACGTCGGTGCGGCCGTGGCGCACTCGTGCGACCAGGCCGCGTTCCTCTTGGGTGAGGGTGACGCGGCGCACGTAGGCGGTGCTCGCGTGGCCGGGGGTGAGCAGTTCGCGCAGCTGGGCGAGCGTGGCGACGCGGACGCAGCCGAGGGCTGCCAGGACCGGGCGCGCAACACCACCTCGCCGACGCCGTCACCGGACACGGACGGGGACTTCGGGCGGGGTTCGTGCCGCGGTTCCGGTCGAAGTCGTTTGGGCATGGCGGGCTCCTCGCTGCCGGGGCGCCCCCACTGGGCACCACCCGGTGCGTCGGAGAGTGCACCCACCCCTTGTCCCCCGTCTGTACGACGCTGTGACCAGCACGAACGCGCGTGCGGTCGAAACACCGACAGACATCGGACAAGGGGTCCGATACATCCGTTTTTCGCCTTGGCCAGGGCGGTTCAAGACGGTTGCCCCCTTGACCACCCCCTGTTGTCCTGATTCGCCGGAACCACCGCCACCGCCACCGCACCGGACGGCCCGGCGTGGTGGCAAGGCGCGTGAGTGCGCACCAAGAACGGTGCGGTGCGGTGCGGACCGCGCGGTGCACTGCGGTGCGCGGTGCCGGTGCGGTGCCGTGCGGTGCCGGTGCCGGTGCCGGTGCGGTGCCGGTGCGGTGCCGGTGCGGGTACTACCAGGGGTCGGATTCGTCGACGTCGAACCAGGCGTCGGCCGCCGACGGCGCATCGAACCGAGCCCGGCCGGGCGCACGGGTCGTCCCGGTCTCGAAGGGCGAAGGTGCGCCCGGTGTGAGCTGTGCCAGGCGCAGGCGGGGAGGTCGTGCGTTCAGTGGGAGCCACAGGGTTTCGGCCGGGGAGGTTCCCGGTGTCCACACGCCGGTGGCGATCGGCACAGCGGTGGAGGTGCGTTCGAGTGCGGCGCGGGCCTCGGTCGCACGGCGGGTGGTGGTGAAGACGAACAGCACGAGGGGGCGTTCGTGGCCGAACAGCTCGTCGGCCTCCCAACCGTCCGCGGCGCGGGGATCGAGGGACAGCAGGGCGGCGTAGCGGTCGATCTTGTCGACGAGGCGGGCCAGGCGTTCCGTGCCGGTGTCGTACTCGAGGGCGACGGTGGATCGGGCGTCGCCCTCCCGCCAGGTCAGGACGGCATCGGGGCGTGCCTGGTGCGAATGGATGCCGGGATCGGGCATCTCCCGTTCGCTGAGCCGGCGTTCGACCTCGGTGTCGGGGTGGGTGCGGGCGTGGGCTTCCAGGGCGGTGTGGAAACCGTTGACGCCCAAGAGGTGGCGGAGGCGGCTGGGGGATTTGAGGCCGAGTTCGCGGTCGCGGCGGGCCCGGCGGATCGCCGGCTTCGTCTCCTCTTCCGCGTCGATGGCCACCGCCGCGGCGCCTGCGGGGGCCAGGACGAAGTGCGAGGGATACGAGCCGCGGTCCGCCCTGGGGCGGAACCGGTGGACGGCCTGCATGGCTTCGAGTTGCTGCATGCGGTGGCGGGCGGTGACCGGGCTGTCGAACGCCAACTCGGCGATCTGAGGGGTGGTCAACATCCGGCGGGTGGCCAACGTGCTCAGGATCAGACGATCCCGATCGGTCAGCGTGACGTTGAGCTTTTGGATACGAGACAACGCGACTTCGTCGGCGGACATCGCGAACTCCTCTTCTACTCGGTGGGGGAACCAGGCGGCGCCGGCCGGGGCGCGGCGGCCGGCCGGCGCAGGAGGGCGGCACAGGACGGAACGCCGACCCCGGGCAAGGCGAGCCGGGCGAGACGAACGGGCCAGGCATGGCCGGGCCAGGAAGGCCCGAGGGTCGGGCGGGGCCGGAACGGTAGAGGCCGGGACAGCCGGAAGGAGCAGGTCGTGAAAGATGACGGCCGACCGTGGCAACGAGGGTGTGGACAGCAATTCGCGCGGCTGCCGCAGGGATTGGAGAGAGAACACTTCTCTACAAACAGTCCGGGGCATCATTTGCCCGCATTCAGGCCCCGCGACCTGCGCGAACGAAAAGAGACCCCCGGACGATGAGAGCGTCCGCCGAAGTTGCCACCCGACTTGCCGCCCGAGTTGCCGGGGGCACGTCCGAGGACGAAACAGCTACAAGTCGGACGCAACGGCCGGACGTGGGCGAGCCATCGCCGGAGGCGGGAATCCGGGGGCGCGGCGCAGACTCGGGCAAGACCCGACGGCGGCCCCACAGGGAGCCAGGAGCGACCCGCATGCGGCGAACACCGGGGATCGCACCCGCGATCGGCAACACACCCCGAACGCGGACGACTTCCAGTAGGCACCACCTGCCCCCGCCGGCGCAAGACCTTCATCGGGCGGTGTGCGGTGTCCTCCCCGCGCTCGCCGCGCCGCCGGATGCTCGCGCGGGGTTGGTGTCCGGCCATGCCGCGCGGCCTCGCAGCCGAGGATGCATCGAGAGTGCACGCACCTGGCGCGAAGGTGGCACGGAAGTGGCACGGCCAACTGGTAGGGCGCGACCGACGACGGCCCGGCGCAGCAGCGGTGAACGGCACCACGCGGGCAGGTGCGTCGAAGGTGCGCGGGAGGTGCGCGGGAGGTTGCATGGCCGGGTGGTAGTGGGCGCGTCCGGCTTCTCGCCGTGGCGGTGCGGGTCCGGCTCGCGACCTGTGACCAGCGGTGTCGGCGTACGGCCTCGGATTCCCCAGCTGCCTACAGACCAACGTTCCCGATTCTCGGGCCGCTTCGTCTTCTCCCTTTAGCCGCTTGAGACGGAGTTCCCGGGCGGCGGGATCGTTGCGCACGTGGCGGCGCGCGTCAGTTCCGGACGGCTGAGCACGTCGGTGCTGTCGACGAACTGGTCGACGGTGCCGATCGTGGGCAGGGAACCGATCCCCGGGTCGGTGATGCGGGTCCGCAGCGCCGCGGTGAAACGCTCGGCGTGCAGAACCCGAAACGGCCTGCTGTGGTAGGGCCGTGGGGCGGGGTCGACAGGGTCGGTGAGGCCGAGCTCGTTGTGTACGGCCGCGACGGTCTCGTAGGCGCGGGCCAAGTGGTGCTCACGGGTGTGCCAGTCGGTGGCGGCGAGGACCGCGGTGAGGACCGGGGTGAGGGCGGGTGCCCGGGGAGTGCGGGCGAAGGCGCTGCCGAGCCACTTGCCGTAGGGCGGGTAGCGGCGCTCCATGAGCAGGCAGAGCCGCATCAGATCGCGCACCAGCCGGGCCGCGACGACGGCTGAGCCGAGTTCGTCGCCGACTTCGCCGCAGCGGCCGACAAAGGCCTCCTCCTGGGAGATGCGCTGCCACTGGCAGGCGAGCAGGTGGAGCCAGAGGTCGTGGGGGTACCAGGCGAGGTTGGCGCGTGCCGGTGCCAGTTGACCGAGTCCGTCGTGGAAGACGGCGCCGGCGGTGACCTCGGCGAGGAGCTGGGTGGGGGTGGCGAGCCAGTCCGCCGGGGTGACGTCCGTACGCGGGTCGAAGCCCAGTTGTGCGGTGAACCAGGCGCCCGGGTCGGTGACTTCGACGCGGTGGTGGACCGGTCCGTCGGTTGCCTGCATGACGCGGATGCCCGCGTCGCCGGTGGCGGCGAAGTGCGTCGGGTAGCCGAGGAAGGTCTTCGGCAGGCGTTCGGAAAGCAGTGCCGTGATCCTCGCGCCGTGGCGGGCGACGTCCCGCGGGTGCAGGTGGATCTGCAGGCGGGGTCCCCACTCGTGGTCGGCGGAGCGGTCGGTGTCGAACCCGAGGACTTCCGAACCACTGCCGAGGCGGGCGGCGGAGTGCGCGATCCCGGGGGCGGCCTCGTCCAGGAGGGGCCGTACGGCTTCGAGGTAGAAGCGGAGGGAGAGTTCCAGTCCGGGAACGAAGGACGGCGTGGTCATGCCAGGGAGGGTGCCTGATCGGCGTGCGGACGGTCGAAGGCTTTTCCACGTCCGGCAGAGCCGCCGTCGCCTGCGCGTACGTCCGGTCCGAACCGCCCACTGCAGCTGCAGCCGCGGCCGGGCGACATCCGTCAGCACACCAGAACCTGTCCGCGCTCATCCGTACGCGGCTGAAAACGTTCCCGTGTACGCCGACAGGCGGTGTCGTTGGGTCCGTGGTGACCACCGATTCGCCCCGCTCGCGCCTGACCGTCGTCGTTGCGGTCTGCCACCTGTGCGAGGACCAGGCCCCGGCGACGACGAACCGGCCGTGACCCTGCGACCCGTGCACGGTTCACCCCGGCCGGTACGACTGTGCGCGCGTTGCCGGAACATCCGGCCCGGCCGCGCGAGCGGCGAACTCGTCGCCCACGACTGGACCCGGGCCTTCCTCGAACGCGAGATCACCACCTCGGGCAGGGACCACAGAGCCGGCCGATGGCTGCCCCACCGCGACGAACTCCACTGCGCACAACACCTGCACGCGACCACCCGGACGCAAAGCGCCGTCGAACACGCCCTGCGCGACGCCGGACCCCACGTGAGCGCCGGCCGCCTGCTCCACGTCGTCCAACCCCCTGCCCCGACTCCCCGCATACGTCCACGACGGCGACCCCGCCCTGCGCACCCTGCGCCGATTCCTGGACATGCTCACGACAGGCCCGGCATAGCCCGGGCGAGACCAGGCGGCCGATCGATCGACCCACTCGTCCAGGGGCGACACACCGTCCGGCGCCGGAACTCGGGCGGGAACACGGCGGGCGCAGCGGCGGAACCCCGGGAAAGGACGACCCGACGCCGTGCCCCTTACGCGCCACCTGTCCTGACCCGGCGCCGGCGAACGTCCCGACGTGATCGAGGCGGTGTGGGATGCGGACGTACGTTGCGGCGTTCGGGTCATCGCCGGCCCGTCCGGTGCTCGCGAGGACCGCACGGTGGTGGCTCGCGTGCTCGATGGGGGGCTTCGAGTTCCGGAGCCGGCCGTGGCAATCGGGGTGTTGCGGGGCCGCCAATGCCCTTTGGCGACCTTCCGACGGGGAAGCTCGGGGCCGGGTTGTGGGGCTTACTGCGACGTGGATGTGGAGGGCGTTGCGGTGCGGGATCGGTGTGTCGTGGGCGGGCGGTGGGGGTGGGGACGAGGCGGAATCTGCCGGTGGTTCGGATCAGGTACGCCACGGAGTCCTCGTGTCGGCCTGTGGGGTGGGGGCCGACGTTGCCCGGTGGGGGTGTCCACGGCACGATCTCCCTGCCGGAGGAACCCGCCGGCGGACCGGGGAGAGTGAACAAGTCGTAGTCCCCGTGGTGGTGGCGCGCGCGGGCCCGGCTGGGGAAGCCGTACCACCAGGTGCGATCGGTTCCCGGTGTCGGCCTGGACCACGCCCACAGGAGGAGCGGCGGCGCGGCGATCGCCGCGGTCGCGGCGAGAGCCCACAGCGGGGCAGGCCGAACACCATGACGGCGAGCCAGGGCGCGGCGAGGCCGAGGGAGGCGACCATGGCGAACCCGCCGCCCTCGTCGACGTATTGATCCACGGTCATGGGGCTTTCCATGTGCCTGCGGTATCCGGGCGGTGGGCACCACACCGCGGGGAGCACGGGGCGGCGCTTCGGACGGCGGTAGAGGTGGTGGGCAAGGTGCGCCAGGCCCTGGTTGCGCAGTTGTCTGCGCAGACTGCGGCGTTCCTGCCGCATCGAGATGCCGGGATGGCGCAACACCTTGACCGTGTCCTCGGTTCGGCCCGCGCGGTGCAGGGCCTCGACCACGTCGACCGGGGTACGCAGCGACCCCATGCTGTGCCAGGCCGACGACATGTACATGACGACGAGAGCATGGAAAGTCGAAGCCTTCGAGCCGGTGGAGCCGAGACGGCTGAAGGCCCAGCGGAGCACCTCCCGGTCGACGCGGGTACGGCCGGTGGGTTCGAGGGCTGTGTGGGCGTGGGCGGTCAGGCGGGCCCAGTTGCGGAAGTTGCCGTGGGCGGCGTGCTGGTCGGCGTAGGCGATGTCGTTCCGGTCGGCGTCGGCCCAGATGGGGTGGTAGAGCGGGATGACGTCCAGGACCTCCTCGGGGGTGAGACGGCTGATGCGCTGCCAGATGAAGATCCGGGAGGACAGCATCGGCTCCTTGCGCAGGGTCTGGTGGCAGCCTTCTCTTCCCACGAAGACGATCGCGACCTGGGTGTACGGGTCATCCCAGATGTAGCGGACGTATTCCAGTTGGTCGCTGGAGAGCCACTGTGCCTCGTCGAGGACGAGGGTGCGGGGGCGGGCGGCGAGTTCGGTCTTGAGGAGGTGGTCGAACTCGCCGGCGTAGCGCGGGGGCCGGCCCGGCAGCCCGAGGCTGGTGAACAGCTCGTGGCGCACCGCGCGGGTGGTGGGACGGGCGTGGAAGGTGATGCGGTGGATGTCCTGGTCGGGTTCGAGTTCGCGCAGACAGCTGGTGACCGCCACGGTCTTGCCGAAGCCGGCGCCGCCGTGGATGCACGTCATCGCGCGGGCGGCGATCGTGTCGGCCAGGTTTTCCCGCACGGTGAGCAGCGCGCGGGTGGTCACCAGACGCGCATCGGGCAGGCGGACGTATTGGTCGGTGGGCGCGGGCGGCAGGCGAGGGGTCATCTGGGGTCCTCTTGGGCGGGGGTGGGTGCCGAGTCGGTGGGCCGGGTGCGGGCTTTGAGCGTGTCGGGGGTGGCCCAGTCGGCCGGGGGCGGGGCGGGCGGGATCAGGTCGGGCAGCGCCAGTCGGGCGAGGTCGTCTTCGTGGTGGTGGGCGAGTTCCCGGGCGGCCTCGGGCACGGTGATGGCGTCCAGGCGGTGTGCCGGGGTGGGCTGGGTGACCGGGGCGAATCGGTCCCGGCGCAGTTGCTCGGCGGCTTTGGCCTCGGCGCGCAGGCGACGGGCGCGGGCCGCGCGGGCGCGGCGCAGTGCGGTGCGTTGTTCGTCGGTGGCCTGGTCGGCGAGGTGTGCGGTGCCCAGGCGGCGGCCGTGGAGGGTGCAGACCTCGATCTCGTGGGTGTGGTGGGGCGTGAACCGCACCCTGACCTCGCGGCCGGCCTGCCCGGTCATCCAGTCGGCGATGTAGTCGCGGTTGCGGAAGCACACACCGTGGCTGGTGATCGTTCGAGTGCGGCCGTCGTCTTCGAGGGTGAAGGACCATACGTCCGCCGCGGGGATGTCGTTGAGCGGGGTCGGGTCGGCCTGCCATGCCTGTAGTGGGGTGGCGCCGTTCAGGGCGGCGGGGCGGTGCTCGGTGTTCCACCACGTCGCCCAGGCCGGGAGTTCGGCGGTGAAGTCGCGGAAGGACTGCGCGGGGCCTGTGGGTGTGCGGTCGGGTCGTCGGCGGGGTTGTTTGGGGGTGTGGCCGGGCAGTGCGGCGAACAGCATCGTCTCCACGCAGTGGGTGAGGTTCTCGATGCCGCCCTTCAGGTGGGGGCTGTAGGGCGGCAGGACGGTGATGTCGGCGTCCAGGGCGGTGAGCGCGGTGGTCACGGTGCGGGAGAGGAAGTCCCTGCCGCGGTCGAACCGCACGTGCTCGGGCAGCCCGCCGAACGGGCCGTAGGGGTCGGTGCGCACGATCGCGGAGCGCAACGCGGCCAGGACCGAGGCCCGCGTCGGGTAGCCGGGGGTGACGGTGACGCCGGTGATCGCCTTGGTCGCGCAATCGATGAACCACGTGACATACGGGTGGACGAGGTCGCCGTCGGCGTCCACACGCAGCGGGGCCTGGACGTGGTCGGCTTCCCAGGTGTGGTTGCGCCAGGTCCGGGGACGCTTGGCGAACACGTCCAACGCGCGGGCGGCTTCGGGACCCTTGCGGTAGCCGACCCGCTCCCCCGCCGTCAGATCCCGGCGCAGTGCGCGCAGGAACGTCGACAACGACGGCACCGGATCCAGCAACGGCGCGGCGGCCTGCGGCGCGCCGCCCGGCCTGGCGCCCGTACGGGCGCGGGTGACGAGCTCACGGTGGACCGCGGAGGCGTTGCCGCGCCAGTACGCCAGCAACACCCGGATGTCCGGGGTGATCTCGAACCGGTCGTCGCCGCGGGCACCCGGGTGCGCGGGCGTGGTGGTGGCATCGGCCAGCCATCGCCACACCGTGCGCTCCGACACTCCCAGACATTGCGCCGTCGTACGGACGTGACCGGTGGTGAGTTCACGCCGGGAACGCAAGTCCAGGAGGCTTCTCACGGCCGGCGCCCGCAATGCCGTCCGCGAAATGGCGTCGAGTTCCGGTGAGGCGACAGGGACGAGACGGGTCTCGTCGGCCTGCCGGTGCGTGTCGTCCGGGCCCACGGTTCGTCCTTCGATCGCGGTTGGCCGTACGGGGGGCGGTATGTCGTCACAAGGGCGGGCCCGGGCGGGAGCAGGCCCAGGCCAGGAGGGCGCGGTCCACGTTCTTGCCCGAGTCGCGGTGACGAACGGGATACAGGTGGGACGTGATCTTCGCCCAGGCACGGAAGTTCCCCCGCGCGCACGTCTGGTCCGCATGGGCCACATCCTCGTCGGCCACGGCATCCCACAGCGGGTGGAACAGGCGCAGCACGCCCGGGACTTGAGACGCGTCCAGACGCGGCACCTGTTGCCGGGTCAAGACGCGGGAAGCCAGCGCGGGAGCCCGGGCGAGGGTGCGCTCGGCGCCGGCTCCACACAACACCAACGACGTCCGGGTGGTGGACGCGTCGACCAGCAGGCGCAGATAGTCCAGCTCGGGAGCGGCGATACGCTGGACGTCGTCGACGACCAGGACGCCCGGCTCCTTCAGCGCCTCGATGAGCACGCGGTCGGCCGCGTCGGTGCGGTTCGTCAAGTGGGCGGCCGGCAAGCCGAACGCCGTGAGCAACGCGGCGCGCAACTGGGGCAGCGCGGGTTTGACCCCCACCTGCGCGCGATGAACCGGGACCCGCCTGGGCAGCAGACGCAACGCTTGGTGAACGACGACCATCTTGCCGTGGCCGGGGTCGCCGTAGACGCAGGCGATCCCGCGGGCGGCGACGGTATGGGTGAGTGCTTCGGCGACCTGGCCGAGTTGGCGTGTCGACACCAGGTGCGCGCCGGGCGCGTACAGCCGCACACCATCATCGATGGGTGCCGGCCCCGCGTTCGGATCGGTCCCCCGAACGGCTTCCACAGCCGGAATCGGCGGCGTGGCCCGGCCCCGTTCGTCCACCGTTCCCGGCAGGGCCAGGTCAACGCGCGGTCGTAGCCGTCCGCGGCCGACCCGTGGATCGGACGCGCGATCCGAAGCACACGTCCCGAGCGGAGATCACGACGTACCGCGTGATGAAGCGTCGTCAACGACACGACCCGGGGCGGCTGCGAGGGGGTTTCGCCTTCGGTGTTCCTGTCGGCTCGGGCGCACATCCAGCGGTGCAAGGCCTTCACGTTCCCGCCCAGGTCCGCCAGACACGCCCAGAGGGCATCGTCCAACGTGAACCGGTCACGTCCCGGCGGGTCCGCGTGGCCCGAGGCGCGCGCTGCCGCCAACCAGCGCCACACCGTGCGCTCCGACACCCCCACCGCCTCGGCGGCTACCGCCACGTGCGCGCGGGTGACACCACCGGCCTCGCTCACGGCCAGCAGACGCCGCACCACCAACGGCCGCATCACCACGGCCGCATCCGAAAAACCGGCAGCAGGATGTACCGATATCGAAGACCGATCCCTCGCCATGAGAGAAGCACACCGGTGCCCCCGGATCCCGGACACAGGAATGGGCAACTCCATGACAGAACAACCCGCTTGTGTTGAGCACCCGACGTCAGTCGATGGTCACCCCCGTGACAGTCGAAACGATCACGGTCATCCACACCCCGACCAGCACACAAACACCCACACCACACCCCCACTCGACTGACGACCAACCACCGCCACCACAACGCACACTCACAGGTGGCGAAGCACCGTCCCCAGCACGCGCTCCGCCGGAAAGTAGCCGGCTTGCCGGGAGTCGAAGCTGATCTCCTCGTTGTCGCCCAGCAGGACCAAACTGCTGGCGGGGACCCGGGTTTCGAGCACTCCAGCCAGGGCGGGGAACCGGTCGCGCGGTACGGGGTCGCCCGGTGCGGCCGCCACACGCTTGATCAACCACTGCCGCCCTGTGATGGCGGGCGCCCGTGCAGTGCGCCCCACGGGCGGGCCGTACCAGGCGGAGCCGGGAACCATCCCGGTACCGGGGTGTTCCATCACGATCACCTGCCCCGGCGATGGGGCCAGGTCACGACGTACGAGGACCCGGTCACCATCGCGGTACGCCGGTTCCATGCTCGCCCCACGCACGGTTACCACGACCAGCCTGCGCGCCTGCAGTACCGAGACGACCAGGCCCGCCAGCCCCAGAAGCGCTGCCGGTGCTCCGCAAAGCAGCGCGACCCTGGTGACTCCGGCGACTCGCAGCGTCCCGTCGCGCGGTCGCGCGGGGATCATCGGTTTCCTCCAGTGAAGACTGATTCGGCTTCCGAGTCGTCCTGGTAGCCGGTTGCCTGAAGCGTGAACAATCGGGCATACTCCCCACCGGTTGCCATGAGAGCGGCGTGGTCGCCCCGCTCGGCTACACATCCCTCGGAGAGCACGACGATAAGGTCGGCCTCGCGCACGGCGCCGAGTCGGTGCGAGATCAGCAGGCTGGTCCGCCCCGTGCGGTGCCGCCGCAGCTCGGCGTGGATCTCGTGCTCGGCCTCGGCGTCGAGTCCGGCGGAGGGTTCGTCGAGGATCATCAGGTCTCGTTTGCCCTGCTCGTCCCGCAGGAAAGCCCGAGCCAGGGCGAGCCGTTGCCATTGGCCGCCCGACAGCATCACGCCGGTGGCCGGATTGTCCTTGTCGGATTCCATGAAGAACATGCGAGACAGCAGCGTGTCGTAGCCGTGGGGCAGGCCTGCGAGCTTGTGGTGGATGCCCGCCCGTTTCGCTGCGGCCTGAATCGGCACACGGTCGTCGGGGAGGGAGTCCGGATTGTCGGAGGAACCCAGACCGCCCAGGGCTATGTTGTCCGCCGCCGTCAGGTCGTATTCCATGTAGTCCTGGAACACCGCGCCGATCCTCCGCCGCAGTTCGACCGGATCGGTGTCGCGCAAGTCCACGCCGTCCCACAGAATCGCCCCCCGGGTGGGGTCATAGAACCGGCACAGGAGCTTGACCAGTGTGGACTTACCGGCGCCATTCAGCCCGACCAGTGCCACCGCTTGGTCGTGGGGTATGCGCAGGCTGACGCCGCGCAACACCCAGGGATGCTCCTCCGAGTAGCGGAACCACACGTCACGCAGCTCGATCGCGTCGCGCAGCTCAGGCAGCGCGCGAGGTGCGGCGGGCACCGGCAGCTCCGGACCGGCCGTGGTGACCGTCGCGTAGTGTCGGAACATCAGCACCGCCTGGTGAGAGCGGGCCACCTCGCCGGCGAGTGCGGCGAGCGCGCCCTGCACTCCGCCGACCGCTGCCACGAACATGGTGATGCCTCCCACGGATAACGCCCCGGTCCGCGCCGCGCCAACTGCCCACAGCAGCCCACCGCCGGACACCAGGGCGGCGAGTACTCCCAACCCGGCCTGGACGACGACCTCGCGCCTGTCCATGGCCCGCTTCGCGGCGTTGGCCGTACGGCGCTCGGTCAGCATGCGGTGCCGCAGAAAGGCACCGGCGCCGAACAGCCGTACCTCCTTGGCCGCTTCCACACTGGACAGCAACTGGCCGTAGAAGAGTTCCCGCCGCTCGACGGGACCGACATCCCAGAACATCCGTGCCCGCCTCCGCGACAGCGCAATTTCCGCAAGCAGAGTCGGCACTCCCGAGGCGAGCACCAGCACGGTCATCATCGGGCTGAGCAGAATCAACGAGCCGAGGAAACCGGTGACGGTGAGGGCCGCCCGGGTCATGCCGAGGACCCCGTCCACCACCAGAGTGGGGGCCGTCCCGCCGGATTGCTGGGCCAACCGCAGCCGGTCGAGGAAACGCGGGTCCTCGAACCGGCTCAGTCCGACGAAACCCTCCACAGCGGTGAACAACCGGTCCTGGGCGACCATCCCCACCTCCCGGTCGATCCCCGCCCGCAGATACCGGGTCACCTGTGGAGCTACCGCGGTGACCAGTCCGGCCAGGGCGAGTCCCACTCCCAGCCCGGTCAGGGCCCCGACGTCGGCACCTGCGGCAAGGCGGTCCAGCACCAGCTTGGTCAGCCAGGCGACCACCACCGGAAGCAGACCCACGATCAGTGCCAGCGCCGCGTACAGCGCGAGTGTGCCGGGAGCTGCCCGGACGGCGAGCGAAAACGCGGCGACCGCCTGCCGCCCCGCGCCGGACCGCTTCTGCGGCTGCTGTTCGGTCACGAGGGCGGTCATGCGATGGCGAGATGGCCCAGCCGGACCTCGTCCTCTGTGACGACCAGCCGCCCGGCGCCGTCCCGGGCGACCATGAGCAAGGTCGGGTACGCCTTGGCCTGGAACGCGGCACTCAGCGCCCCGTCGTACTCCTCGACGATCACGCGCGCCACCGGAGTGAGCTCGGCGACGAGCGCGGCGGACGCTTCAGTGTCGCCGACCACCGTTGCCAGCACCCGGTCGCGCCCACCGGGCAGCGTCGCCGCGAAGTCCAGGAACTTCGGCAGCTTCTCCTTGCAGGGCTTACAGGTGGGCGAGAAGAAGGCCACCAGTGTCTCACCGACCAGGAGGTCACGGGCGAGTTGTTCACCGTCCACCGTGGAGGCCGTGAAATCACCGACCTCCTCCCCCACCGTGATCGAGGCCCGGCCGTTGCCCGCACCGCCCACGTTGGCCAGCATCTCCGTGTGCTCACGCAGCCGCTTGATCACTCCTACCGTCAGGATCAGGTTGAGCAGGCACAGCGAACCCACGAGCGTCAGGGCCGCGATCAACAAGGGCATCGTGAATCTCCTTCTGGGTCATGGACGTCTCCGGGCAGCGCCCGGGCCGTCGCCGAGGGGCTCGAACAGTTCGAGGATGTCGTCGAACAGCGCAACCACCGCGCCCAACAGCAGGCCGGCGAGTATGGCCACCACAAGTGCGCCGGGGTCCGAAGACGTATTCGTCGCCGGTACGGTGACCGCACCGAGGCACGCGACGGCCGCGAGGACGACGTTACGCACGATGTGCCGGGCACCGAGTGGGGTCGTTGAGGCGCCGAAGCACCGGCACGGTGGACGGATGCCCCGACGGGCCGTGAGGGCGATCGCCGTCGCGAACATCACCAGCAACCCTGCCGCAACCAGAAATCCGGTCGCAGCGACCGTCGTCGAACCCAGCAACAGCAGCAACCACACGGCGTATTCGGCGACAACCACGAGCAGTGCCACCGGTCGGCATGCCTTCGCCGGCAGCAGTTCCAGACCACGCAGCGTAGCTACGAACGCGCCGAACGCGCCTCTCCCCGCCGTCTTGCCGACGGACGAGGCAAGGAACACCACTGCGATCAGGGAGCGGATCCCGAGCTCCAGATAGTGCACCGCACACCTTCCGTGTCGTCTTCCGTGTCGTCGTCGTCCCACGGCTTGGGAGAGGGGGACCAGGGGCTCCGAGACCCAACCCGGTGCCCCTGGTCCTACGCCTGCGTTGACGTGCGCCGCCGCCCCCGTCGAGGGCGAATGCTCAGCAGTCGCAGATGTAGAGGTTGGGAGCGCTGTCGCAGCGTGTGCAGGAGGCGTGGTAGCCGCACTGGTTCTGGCACTGGTAGCAGGCCGGCCAGCTCCAGCACCGGCGTACTGCTGCCGCCGCGTCGACCTTGGGGGCGAATCGTTCGAGGAGGCTGTCCCCCATCGATTCAAGCTTCTTGAACACGTCCGTACTCCTTCGCTTGATTCGTTCCGGGCCGGAAGCGCCCGCAGCACGAGACTCGCGCGAGCTGGCCGGTGACGTCTTGTAATTAACCGCACTCTCGTCAGACGGAGGTTGCGGTCCGGACAGAGGCAGGCATCGGCACGCCTGGGGCCTGCCCCTCGCCGCGGTCCGCGGACCAGGGGCCCGGACTGCCGGATACCCGGCAGGCAATAAAGCGACCTGGAGCATGACCGGTCATCGCCTTGCAGTCATGGCCGAAGTGGGCCTGATCGTGGTAGCCCGCCAGCGTCGCCACTTCGGCCGAGGGAAGCCCGCTGTCGAGAAGTTGGAGTGCGCGTTGAAGCCGAAAGACGCGAGCGATGGCTTTGGGAGTGAGGCCGATCTGTTCCCGAAATCGTTTCTCCAGCTGTCGCTGCGACCATCCCACCCTTCGGGCGAGTGCCGGGATGGGAACGGCGCCGGCCCTATGGGCGAGTTCCTGCCAGGCCCAGGCCACGCGCGTCGAGGACGCAGGGCCACTCCGGGCCCATTCGGTGAGCACGACGTCGAGCAGAGCGAAGCGTTCCTTCCAGCCCACCGCGGTCGCGAGCGCCTCAGTGAGGTCGTCGGCGCGGGGGCCGAGCAATGCGCGAGGCTCGATGGCCACGTTCGCCAACTGCTGCAGGGTTGTACCGAAGATCGTGAGAGCGGCCCAGGGGGCGAAGGTCACCTCCACTTCGGACCAGCAGCCATTGTCCTCCTCGCCCGTCCTGCTGGTCTTCGGGCCGCCGATCGGGGAGGTCGAGGCGTTCGCGTCCACCGGCCCCGAAGGTAACTGCGACGGGGTGAGTTGCAGTTTCTCGTCGAAGGGGATCACCAGGGCCACCGCCATACCTACGGGCACTTCCTTGGCCCTGTGCAGTCGGTCCGGGCCGAGCCGGAACCCCCGATAGCAGCTCACACCTGGGCGCAGCCTGGGATGAGGTGAGGCGGATGCCACTTGCCATGTCCCGTCAGTGCATGCCGAATTGCGCACGATCGGTCCTCTCGGCCGGAGATGGATGGCGCGAACGCGCCAGGAGGGTGTCGCTGCCGGGCGCCGGCGGCCGGCGCCAATCCGGAGTCGTGGGTGCAGAGCAGGAGTTCCAGGGTTGCCACGAGGAAGATGTCTCGAGGCGGTCAGCCGGGGGCTACGGAAGGGCTGCTGCGGCGCAGGCCGCTCCGGCGACGAACGGCATCACGAACGTGGATGTGAGTGCGACACCACGTGCCGCGATCGCGCTTACGGTGCCCACCGTTCCCACGGAACAGGCAGCCGCCCTCGCGTAGTACACGGTGTAGCCGGCTGCGCTGAGGACGTCTGCGCATTCGCCAAAGCCAAGGGTCCCGACGCGACCGTCGGTCTGTTGCACCCGAGTCGTCGCCGCAGTGCTTTGCGACTCGGCTTGCGCCGGTGGAGCCACGAAGGCAAGCGCGACCGTGGCCGCGACTCCGGCGAGCGTGCCGGCGAGAATCCTTCGACAGGCTTCCATGTTCTCTCCATCCGTTCGGCGCGAATGGGTCCGGTCCCGTGGTCGGGCCGACCCGTTGGCGTCGCTCAGACTGGCAAGCGGGCCGGCCGGGAACAGTTCCGGGCCTGTTCGAAACATGTTCGGGACGTGTCCCGAACTTGACGGACTTCTTGCACGCCGCGGCCGAGGAGACGGACTCCTCGGCGGTGGCGGTCGAGCCGGCCGGCAGAGCGTTGCCCGTCAGGCCTGCCAGCGCCATCCGCGCCAAGAACGGTCTTTGTGATGACACGCATCGGTCTCTCCGTTTTCGTGTGGGTGGGCGTTGACCGGGCCGCGCCTGCTCGCCGCGTCCGCGCGCCCACCCCCGTGGGGTACGCGGTCGGGGGATGCGAGGACGATGTGTGGTGGATCGCGCCGTCCGGCTCGCACCACCGAGCTTGCCGGCCATTCCGGAGCCGGATCGGCGAAGTCCGTCCCGTTGGAACACCGTGGGACGCTCGGGGCGCTGACCTGCGGGGACGTCCGGCGGAACGCGGCAGCGCCGGGACGTCCGTACCGATGCGGGGTCGTGCGCTGGAATCGGCGCGGCGTCTCGGCCGGGCCCGTAGCGTGTGCAGACGGTGTGCCACCGGAGAACAAGAGGGTGAAGACCTTGGGGATCCTTGACGCCGTACGGGGTGGAGCATGTCGCGTTGGCAGGCATTACCGGATTCGCTGGACCGGAGGGTTCGGCAACTCGTGGTGCAGTTACGGAGTTTGAAGGACCGCAGCGGGCTGAGCCTGGTCTCGCTCGCGGCCAGGACCGGATACAGCCGCTCGTCGTGGGAGCGCTGCCTCAACGGCAGGGCGCTGCCGCCGCGGCACGTGGTGGAGGAGCTGGCGCGGATCGTGGGCGCGGATCCGGTCCGGCTGCTGGTGCTGCACGAGGTGGCCGAGGAGGCCTGGCGGCAGTCGACGGCGCCGACCGCGGCGACCGTCGTGCGGGACGAAGCCGCGCCGGGAGCACGTGGCGGGGCCGCGGCCGAAGGGCCCGGTCCGGCCGAGGATTTCGGTACGGCAGGGCACTCCGGTGCGGTCGAGGGCTCCGCGCCGGCGCCGGATCGCGCGCCGGCGGCGGAGCGAGCCGGCGCCTCGGAGGAGCCCGCCGCCTCGGAGGACTCGCCCGGCACGGCCCGACCGTCGGGCGTACGCCGGCCCGTCGTCCTCGCCGCCGTCGTGATCGCCGCGCTCGTGGGGGTGGGCGTCGGCATGCTGATCGGCCAGCCCCGGGGCGACGACGACGGACGCCGCAGGGACACAACGGGGGTGGGGACCCTGGGCCCGCGCCCGACCGACGGTCCTCCGACCACCGCCGGAGGGCCCGGCCGCTACCGCTTCCAGCCGGGCAAGTCCTACCCCTGCGAGGTTCGTAGGGCCGACGCGGTGGACGGGGGGCTGTCCGCCGGATACAGCGCCACCCGGACCGTCGAGCTCGCCGGACCGGGCTGGGACGTGGTGGAGGCCCAGTGCCTGCTGGACCATCACCGGATGGATCCGGGCATCGTCGACGGGGTGTACGGGCAACAGACCATCGCGGCCGTGATGCGCATGCAGAAGGAGGCCGGATTGCCGGCGGACGGCATCGTGGGCCCCCACACCTGGCAGGTGCTGCGCGGATGAGCGCTCCCGCGCCGGAGTGCGCGGCACTGGCCGAAGGGCTCCGCGAGCTGAGGGCGCGTACGGGCCTGAGCCTGGCCGCGCTGGCCGAACGCACCGCGTACAGCAAGTCGTCGTGGGAACGCTGTCTCAATGGCAAGACGCCGGTACCCCGCCACGCCGTCGAGGCATTGTGCGCGATCGCGGGCGAGCCCACCGGACGACTGCTCGCGCTGTGGGAACTGGCGGACGCCGAATGGAGTGGACGCGCCCGCCAGGCCCGCCCCGCCGGCCCACCCGCACCCGCGCCGTCGCCCCCGTCACCGTCCCTGCCCACGCCCGCATCGGCCCCCACCGTCCCCACTGGCAACACGGGCGTGCAACGACGGCCTCGGCACGGGTGGTTGTTCGTCCTCGTCGTCACCGGCGTGGCCGCGGCGACCATCGCCTCGATCCCGGTGCTGACGGCCCTGCGGAGCCACGACGCGGGACCGCCGCCGATTCTGCGCTCCCCCGTACTGGACCCCGCTCCCGGATGCCGCGCGGATACGTGTGACGGGAGGGACCCCGACGAGATGTCCTGCGGGCTGCCCGGCCGGGACGACTCGCTCGGAGCACAGCACCACACCGCGACCGGTACGCGCGTGGAGGTCCGCTACAGCTCGGTATGTGCCGCCGCGTGGGGCCGGATCTGGCACTCGAAGGTCGGGGACACGATCGAGATCTCTGCCCTCGGCACCCGTCCGCAGCGATTCGTCGTCACCCACACCACCGACACCGACGCCTACCGCTTCACCCCGATGATCGGCGCCCCGGCCCGGACCGGACTACGACTGTGCTTCATTCCGGCGGGGGGTACGAGCAGGGAGTGCTTCGACATCTGAGGACACACCCGCGAAGGCGGTTGTCGTATCCCTGTGGTGGGTGATGGCGGACCGTCGGTGAGGAGGGACCGGGACGATGGGTGAGCGCACGGCGTGGCGGCCATTTCTGGAGCGGTGGAGCGAGGAGTGGGTCGCGGGGCACGATCCGGAGCGGGACGGGCCGCTCGCGGAGGACGAAGAACCCCTCGCGTGACCTGCGAAAACGCTAACTACTCGGCCTTGGCCAAGGTCCTGGAACAAGCCGCGCCGCGCCCGGGCGCTCCCGCAGGATCAAAACGCCCCCCGACGTGCCCAACCCTCCCCTGACAGGGCACATGCTCGAAGCCGCCGCCACCGCACCGTCCGTGTGCCCCCTGGCTCGTCTTACGCAAAGGTCGCCCGACTGCGGGCGTTGCTCGTGTACGACCTCGAACGCACCGACACTGCCTCACGGATCGCGGGTGGGTCGGGGCATGTTCCCCACGTGTGGGGCGCGGCGGGTGTCGGATACCGGCTCTACGGTGTGTGCATGAGTGCCTGGGACGGTATCGCGTGGTTGCGTGAGGCCCGCGAGTTCGGATCGGACTACTGCGTGACGTTCGCCCGGGGGCTGGAGCCCCTGGAGTTGCTGACCCGGATGGGCTGCGACCCCGGCACGGCCGCGCCGATGGGGCTCGTCGACGCCACCGAGACGTACTTCGACACCGGGGTGGAGACCATCCGGGCCGGCACCTCGCGCGGGTGGGCGTACGCCGTGGAAACCACCGGAAACCGCGGATTCGAGGAGGGTGTCCTGGCCGCGGTCTCCACCGGCACCGAGGCGGTCCTGGTGTACAGCGACTGCAACCCCGTCGCGTACCTGCTCCACGCCCAGAACGGCGCGATCGTGTGCGGCTTCGAGGAAGACGCTCCCGAGGACCGCATCGGCACGGACCCCGACCGGCTCCTCCCCCACATGATCGCCGCCGGACTCCTCACCCCGCACGGCACGACACCCGACGACGACGCCCCGACGCGGGGTTGCGAACTGCGCATGGCGGAGTCCGTGTTCGGCCTCGACCTCCCCCACGACACGGTCGTCCACGGCACTCCTCGCGGCCGGACTGCGGGAAGGACTCTCCGCACCACTGCCCGTCGACACCTCGCCACCACAACCGATCCCCGACACAGGACCCATCACCCTGACGGCCACGGCCGTCGCCGAACCACCCGGCGAGTAGACGACAGTAAGGAATTCCGCTCCTTCCCGCCTCCCACGATGCCGACACACCGACGCGGACCGCCCGCGAAGCGCCCGATCGCCGCACCCGCCACCAAGCCGTCTTGGATCCGGACCGTGCCCAGGGGGAGCGGCCGGGGTGGGGGTATCGGTTGGAGGGACGTTACGAACATGTCCCCATCGAGCTGACCCGTCTGGGATACGTACCGCCCCGCACGTTGGAGACCGGCCGGGGACGGGCCACCCGCCGAAGGCGATCGTACTGGCCGCGGACCACCGGGAATCCGACCAGTGTGCCCAGGTCCGCCTCCGCGGCGCGGCGGGCCGTGGGGGAAGAGGCCCTCCCGGGGGCGGCCAGGAACCGTAGGGCTGCCGCGCCGCTCGCCTCCACCGAGGCCAGGAGCTGCTCCATACGCCCGTCGGGGTAACCGTCGACGTGGATGAAAGTGTAGAAGTCCTTCACAGCCAAGTCCGCCGGCATGCGCAGCCCAGGCCGGCCCGTGCGGCGGTCTCGGACCCACACACGCCCGCGCGTATCGGCGAACGGCTCGATCAGGAACCGCGGCACGGTGTGGTGGCGGGCGCCGACGCCAACTGTCGGATCCCATTCGTCGATCTTCCGCATGTCCACCGAATCACTGTCGCAGGCACCACCGACTACGTCGCCGGCTTTTCTGCGTCGCCGCCTTTTGCCCCGCGGGCATTGCGTCTGGTCCTGGCGTGGCTGCAGGCGGAGGCGGCCGATAGGGAAGCGAATCCCTGTACCACCGAGGCGCGTGCCTGGGACCCTGATCGACATGACTTCGGAACCCCGGATCACCGCCTTCAGCGCTGCTCCCGACGGATGGCGTGCAGCCTTCAAGTGGCCAGACGGGCGGGGCGAGTGCGCGAATCGCCACCGGCCGACGCCACGGCACGGCACCGCAGCCAAGGGACCGCTCGGCCCGCTCCCGGACGCGGCCCGGGCGGTTCGACCACAACGGAGTACCGGCCCGACCGAGGTGATTGTCCTGCGGGGCCGGCGCATCGGCGGGCTACGCCGAGGGCGTGAACGAGGTCGTGTGGCGTCCTTGTGAGTCGATCCGGAGCCGGTGGTGCTCACGCCCGGGTCTGCCGGCGCTCTCGAAGTCGCGCCGGACGTTCGCGAGTTCGTCGGCGAGGCGGCGCGGGCCGGACTGGCGGCTGGTGCCGTCGGCGTGGATGGTGGCGACGGAGCCGTCACCGGCCCACAGGGTCAGCACGTCGGGAAGGTCGCGTTGGCCTCGGTCGGACGCGAGCAGGGCGAGACCGAGGGGGAAGCGGAGATCGTCGTCGTGCCACGCGTCGAGCGGCATCGCGCACGGCTCCCGGGATCCGGTCGGGTCGCCCGGGTAGGGAATGTTGTTGGTGCCCGCAGTGGTGCGTAGGCCCATGAAATAGGCCGGTGTTGCCAGGAACGGGCCTTCGGCGTGGCCGTGTTCGTCGACCGTCAGGCAGGCGATGCCGGTACCGAGCGGCAGCACGAGGCGGCCGCCGGGCCTGACGGCGGCGAGCCAGCCGGGTAGGACGCGGTCCACGCCGCAGGTGGCGATGAGGCGGTCGAGACTGCGGGGCGCGGCGGGTGGGTGGCTGCCGTCAGTGTGGACGACGGTCACGTTCGGGTGTCCCGCCGCGGTCAGGGCGCGGCGGGCAGTGGTGGCGACGTCGGGTTCGATGTCGACGGTGGTGACGTTGTCGTCGCCGGCGAGGCGGGCGAGGAGGCCGGCGTTGTAGCCGGTGCCGGCGCCGATCTCGACCACGTGCATGCCGGGTTCGACGGCGAGGGCGTCGAGCATGGCGGCCATCAGGGAGGGGACGGTGGAGGACGACAGCGGTGGGCCGTCGTCGCCGAACATCGTCGCCGTGACCAGGAGCTGGTCGGTGTAGACCTCGCGTGTCCAGTCGGGGTGGTCGCAGGTGAAGACGCGGGTCTCCCACGTATGCGGGGCGGTCTCGACCCGGCGGACGAAGCGGGGTACGTACACGTGCCGCGGTTCGGCGCGGAACGCGTCCAGCACGTCGGGGCGGATGCCTTCGGTGGTCATCGTGTCGACCATGGCGTGGCGCAGTCGGCGGGTCTCGTCGGTGTCGGCAGGCGACGCCGCGGGGGTCGTGCCCGCGGGTGGGTGGGTGGTCATCGGATGCTGTGCTCCAAGTGGTCGACGATGGCGGTGGTGATGTGGTGGTGGCCGGGGACGAAGCCCCACTGGCCTCCCGGGTTGAGTTCGAGAGCAAGGACGCGGTGGTCTCGGGTGGCGATGAGGTCCCAGGCGGCGAAGACGAGCCCGAAGTTCCGGGTGACGGACACTACGCGGCGCGCGAGTGCGGCGCGCAGTGTTCCGGGCCGGTAGGTGGTGTGTTCGTCGGGTGCGGTGCGGATGTCGAGGTAGGGGACGTCGACGTGGATCTCCGTGACGAACAGGCGCTCCCCCACGACGGCGACGCGGTACTCGAACGCCCGTTCACGAACTTCGGCTTGGACGAGGTGTGCGGTGGCAGCGCGCCGGGACGTTCGATCGCGGTCCCGGCGAGGCGGTCCCGGTCCAACAGCAACGGGATCAGGGCGGCTTCGGTTGTCTCGGACGTCGCGGGCTCGGGTTCGAACACGATCCTCATGGCGATCCCCTTCGTCGGCGAGCCGTGCCTGGCGGCGCGGCGTCGTGGTGTCAGCGTGCGTCGGCCCGGTGCCGGCGGTCATTGCGGGTGAACAAGCGCGGCATTGAGGTCGGGTGTCAATAGGGGGTGGGGTCGGGATGAATGCCTCCCGGATGGCGGCCGGTTCGGGTTACGGTGCGGTCATCGTTCGGTGACGCACCGTCGGGGGGCGTGATGTCGAGGCCGACCCGGGCGCGACGTGAACAGATACGACGCGAGGCCGCGACCATCCGGGCCCGCTGCGAGTGCGAAGGCCGGCCGGTCGAGGAGATCGCGGACACCATCGGGGAACGCATCCCCGAACTGTCCGCGTTGGAGGGGTGGCGCCTGGCGCTGGGCTGGACGCGCGCGCAGACCCTGGCCACCGTCGCCCGTGTCTACGCCGACGACGGGCTGCGCGTGCCGGGACTCTCGGCGGAGCAGTTGTGCCGCTTCGAACACGGGCCGGATCGGCCCGGGCCCGAGTACGCGCAGGTCCTCGCAAGGGCGTACGGCACCACCGAACATCGGCTGGGGTTGACGACACGGTGCGCATGCTGAAGGGACGAAACGAGGGATCCCTCGGATCGGCTCGGGTACCGTCGCGCAGGTGCCGTTCGGTGAACTTCACCGCGTACGCGGCATGTTGGTCCCCGTTCTCGAACACCCCACCGGCGGTGGGACAGGCACCGCGGTGACGGGTCTGCGGCTGGTCGCGGCCCGACTCTCGGCGCTGTTGGGCAACGTCGCGTTCCATCTGGGCGACCACACCGGCGCCCGGGCACACCTGACCGCCGCCGCGCTTCTGGGCGAACGCTGCGGGGAGGACGACCTGCGGGCGTGGACGTTCGGTGCCGCGTCCATGGTCGCCCGTGCCGACCGACGTCACGAGGCCGCGCTCGCCCATGCCGAGCGCGGCCTCGCCCTCGCGGGCACCGCGTTGCGGCGCGCGCAACTGTCGTCTTGGGCGCTCGCGCCGTCCCTTGCCGCGTTGGGCCGCGGCGAGGACGCCCGGCGCGTGGTCGCCGACGCCGACGACGCCCTGGACGCCGCTCCGGCACAGGCTCCGGGCCGGTTCGGCTTCGACCATGCCGAGCATCTTCTGCACACGGCCGAGACCCATATCGCCCTCGGGCAGGGCGAGACGGCGAGTGGGCACGCGCGCGCATCGATGTCCGCCGCCCCACACGCGTCCCCGGGGTGGGCGGCGGCCACCGCCGTCCTGGCCTTGGCCGAAGCCTGCGCCGCGCCCGGCGACGCGGCCGCCCGCGCCCACGACCTCCTCGACCGTGTCCCCGCGCAACACCTGCGCGCCACCACCCGCGAACGCCTCGACCGCCTCGCATTGGGCATGCCCAGGGACGTACGCGCCGGCGACGAACTCCGGCAACGGCTACACGCCCTGCCCCGGGCCGTCGACACCCACGGACGACCACCCGCGCCGTGAGCGGGTGTGTCCGCTAAATCCTGATACTCCCGAGGTATTCGATGATCTCGCCCCGGTGCGGCACGAGTTCCGGCAGGTGCGCGGCGAGTGCGCCGCGGGTGGCGGCTGCGAGGTCGGAGGCGCTGGTGGTGGTGGCGGTGCGGACGTAGGGTTCGAGGCGCTTGATCAGTTCGTAGTTGTTGTCGATGTTCTCGGCGCGCATCGTCTTCTCCAGCGGCGGCGGGACGGCCGGGAGCACCCGGCTGAGGAAGGTGACTCGGTGCAGGATCCGCCAGCACGGCGGCTTCGCGGTGCTCTGCCGGGCCTGGCGCAGGGCGGTGGCGTCCGGGGCGTCGCTGTTGGCGAGCCACAGCGGGTCGACAACCTTGTGGTAGAAGTCGTCGAAGTTGGCGCTGTTCTCACCCGGATAGAAGGTGAGGAAGCGGTAGGCGTCGACCTTCCTCGGTACCAGGACCGGCTTGCCCGCAGCGGAAACTAGCACTCGTAGGGCCGCTGCGTACCGAACTGGGCGCGGGTGTCGCGAAGGTGTTCCTGGAGAGTCTGGTGCGGGAAGGCGAACCCACTACCGGCTCGCCGCAGAAGGATCCGTTGTTCGGCATCATGCAGGAAGTGCTGATAGCGACGGGGTGTGTTCCCGCTCCAGGTGAGGCTGGCGCGGAGAGTCCAGTGATACGTGAAGGCCGCCCCGCCGAATCGGAAGCCGCGTGAGATCCCGTACATCGCACTTGCGAGGGCCGCGGTGAACAGAGTCCGTGTGAGGGAGGCGTCCGCATCGGCAAGTGTGATCAGGGCGCTGAGCAGCAGCCCGACGATCAGGGCGTTCAGTGAACCGTGGAACACGGCGTAGCGTGCGGATCGGCGGATCCCTTCGTTTGGTCTGGGCCGCTTGTCGAGGAGTGTCGCCTCGAATTGATTCCCGAGCAGGTAGGCAACCGTGAGGAGGCATACGGCCGCGGGTAGCAGCCACCCTGTGTCCGGGATGACCAGGCCTAGGGCGATGCCGAACAGACCGACTTGGAGGAGCCCGGCAAGCATGCCGAGGCCGAGACCAAGGCCTATGGCCCCTTTTGTGGATGTCGGGGGCGTGTTCATGGATGGTAGCCATTTCCAGCGGAGTTCCTCGATCGGCCTGTGGGAGGTGTGCAGTAGGCCCTCGGAGGTAGTGACCATGGCCCACAGGTAGGCGAGCGTCACGACGGCCACCGCCGGTGCGGAGAACTCGGTGCTGAATGTCCAGGGTCCCACCAGCTCTCCCGCCAGGGCAGAGATCGATGCCGTGGCAGCGGTGGAGAGTGGTGACGATGATTGGGAGGCGGCGCGCAGGATCATCCCCCAGCAGGCCCCCATTACGAGGAACCCCAAGGACAACCGCGCTGCGGAGCCTGTTGGGGACCAGACACCGGCGACCCAGGCGCCCATTGCCGCACCCGAGGTGGCTGAGACCGTGACGACGAGGCCTGTGGAGGTCGGCGAGGATGACGGGGCCTGGAACGCGGAAAGGACCAGCAGTGCCGCCATCAGGGCCGCCGGCCCTCGAAGATCGACGCTGATAAAGCCGGACTGCACACCAAGGGCCAGCCAGGCCATAGCAAGGCCGCAGGCCAGCACCTGTACCGCGTACCTGGACAGAACGCGCGGGAGTTTGCGGTGCTCTATCGGGATCCAGGAGTCGTCGAGCCGATCGAGGTACAGCACATCCTCACCGCGGCTGCCGAGCTGGCGGGAGAGCCAGGTCAGCCACTTGATCGTGTCCTCGTCGGAGTAGCGGCTTGGCGCTGCGAGCATGCGGTTCAGATACGCGTCGAAGATCCGACGTTGACGCTGTTCGATCGACATGCCGGATGTTGGGTGGAGTTCGTGTGCGGTTCGGCCCGCGTACGTGTGGTGAATGATGTTGAGCATCAGCGGCGAGCGCAGCAGCTTCCAGAGATTCTTGTCGGCCTCCAAGGCCGCGCGCACGTCCGCATAGGCGTCGGTTCCGGTCGCTGGGTCCCCGGCCAGGTAATCCTGGACATTGCGCCGGGTCGGCGGTTCCAGGCTCGCCAGGGTGCCGCCGATCTTCAAGGTCAGCGCCAAGTCGCGATCGCGGCAGGTGACGACGATGCCCGAACATGCGGTGCGGTGCCGTCGGATCTGTCTCGTGCATTCCCGGCGATGCTCCGTGGCAACCCGGTCCAGGCCGTCGAGCAGCGGAAGGATCAGGCCCCCCGCAAGCCAGGCTCTGCTCAGCTGCTCCGCGACGTCGTAAGTGTTCTTGATCTGGTCTACGAGCCAGTCTTCCAGGGGCTGTCCCTGGTAGTTGGACAAGCTCAGCAGTACAGGTATCGGCGGCAGCCCGTCATGATTGTCGACGCGTCCGCGTCGGTTGAGTTCATCCAGCGCGTCGGTGGTGAGCGCCTCGGCCAGCTTGGCCAACTGGGTTGACTTTCCCATTCCCGCGTCACCGATCAGCACAAGATCGTCGGCCGCCCGGTCGAACAGCTCCCGGATGCTTCCGTCGAAGGGCAGGAAGACTACACCCGGCGCGTCTTTGTGCTCGCGCTTGCCTCTTCCGCGGCGTGGGCGCGCGGTGGTGGGGCGCTCCTTCAGCAGGGTGAAGGAGGGCGGTATGTAGTAGCCGGTCTCGGCATGGGCGAGGGTCTGCTGCGCGTCACCCCGAACCCGCTTCAGCATCACCTGATGGCGCCGTTGGGCAACGCCTATCTTCTTGTTGAAACGGCCCCGTAACGCGGCAGCCATCGCAGCCATGGCAGCGACGATGTCGACCACCCGGCGCAGCATGCGGGGGGCCAGAGCTCGTCTTACTCCCCAGTCGGCCACTGCCCTGTTCCGGGCGCCGTCTTCGTCGTCCTCGTCGACCCAGGGGAGCGGCTCGACCCCGCCGTTGGCTTCGATCTCCTGCTGGCGCTGTTCGGCGACGGCCCAGTGCTGCTCCCATTCGCCGATATCCCCGCCGAGAAACGTCACCAGCGCCTCCCCCGTGGGCATCCATCGCGAACGTCCCTTGCCGGTGAGGATGTTGTGTACATGCCCTGCGGATATGCCGGTCCTGCCGGCGATCTTTGCGACCCCCGGACGGTCGGCCGGAACGTACAACTCGTCGTGCAACCTGCAGGCGAGTTCAGCCCACGGCCCGGCACCGGGATCAGGACGAGCGACTCCCGGATTGCGCCTTCCACCACGCGCCATCTGCGCTTCCCCCTCTTGCCGGTTGGCGGCGTCGATCGTTCATTCACTGGCATTCACTGCTGGTCGGAACCCCTTACCGGGCGGGTTCCGCACGCTCTACAACTGAGGACACCGGCCGGCCGAACCCTTACCCCCGACCTCGAAAGGGCGAGAATCGTGGATGTCCTCAGTCCGTATGAGACGTATCTCCTGGCGGTAGTGACTCTGGGTCTGGTCCGCACCGTGCTGCTGCGTCTGATGATGGTGGCGGCGCTTGCACTGGTGCTGCGCGGCAGCGATCCCGGTGAGCGGCCGGCGCTGCTCAGCAGCTTCGCCGAGTGCCTGCTCCACATGGCACGGAGCACGATCAAGCACCGGCGCGGCTCCGAACGCACGGACACGCGTCGCCGATAGGGCCCATGTGAGGGTCGCGGAGGTACATGATCACCGCGACCCATCACCGGGTCCTGAAGGGTGTCACGGAACTTCGACAGCCTGATCCAACCAACCAGGACCTCCCGTCGGCGGGTTGCGAGGGGCCAGCGCCGGTCCGAGCAACGGATGGGAGAAGTCCTCGCCCCGGCACGGTAGATACAGCTTCGTCTTGTTGATCTGTTTGAACCGGGCGAGTGGTCAAACGTGCCGTGTACCCGGTGCAGCCGGCCGTCCGGGGATCGGCGTGTTCGTAGTGGGAGCGGCCGTACTCCCGGACACCGCCGTCGGCTTCGGGCGCGTCCCCACCCGGGTACGGCGGGTCGTGATCGTCGATCAGGGCCGGTCACTCACCGTCCAGGGGTCCGCCGGTCAGCCGGCTCCCGGCCCGGCCGGGGTCGAGGTCGGGCATACAGGGATCGTGGCCGTACCAGGTCCGCAGGCCCTCGAGGGTGTCGTCCATCGTCATGGAACCGACCGTAGCCGGCACAGCCGGGGCGTGGGCGGGATTCGGGGGAACATGCCGGTGGGATCGTGTCGGCAACACGGTGGGCGACCTGCCGCACGGAGGTCGACGAACGCGACCACCACGGGCAATATTTCGCCGGCTGTCGATGTGGGGGCTCGCAGCGGACCATCGGCAGGTGCCCGTCGGGCACCGGAAGACAACCCGGACGCAATCCGCCCCCACGGTCGTCCGGCGCGGGCCGTGCTTGAGGAAACGCAAGTCGTGCGCAACGGCCGGCTCGACGGCGCCGGCCTGGACGTCGCGCACCGCGGTACCGGGATCGGCCGGCGAGTCGCCCGGCGGCGTCCCGGCTGGGACAAGCCGAACGAGAGCCGGCGCGGGCCGCTGCTCGCGCCGGGGGCTGACTGAGTTGGGCTACACCGGCTACTTCACCTGCTCTGCAGGTACATCACCCAGGGCCGCGCCGAGGGCGCCAAGGACGCCGAACTCCTGGGGGGACCCACCGCCGCATTCCTCGAGATGGGCAAACTCGCCCGCCTCGTCGGAGTTTTTGCCCCGTTCCTGACCGCGACCGAGGCGCCCGAACACACCGCCGTGACCCGTCCGCTCGTACTCCACTGCCTGTTCGTCGAGCCGCTCCAGGGCGGGCGGGCGGCCGAACGCCTCCGGCAGCGTGACCACCGTGCAGACCGCCAGGGTGTGGACGCGGGAGGGAAGCCGGCCGGTTCCGGTCCTGTGGGGCTCGGGGCGCGCGCCCTACCGCCGTGGGATGGGGAAATCGCGGGGGCGCAAGGCGAAGATGCCGACGGCTGCGGCTCGGGCGCGGGCGTTGGCCCGGTCCGGGTATCCGGAGTCCGCAGGCGACAACGCGGGCGGACGAGGAGCGGGTGGCGGGCGTGTTGGCGCAGGCGCCGCCGGATCGCCTGGTGGAGCAGTTGCTGCCGCAGTTGTGGTTGGCCCTCGCGGACGGGTTCCCGGCGAACGTGTGCGTGGACGCGTGCATCACGTTGAGTTTCGCGTTCGGGCAGTTCGGGATCGAGAGCCTGCTCCAGCCGGTCGACCTGACGATCGAGGACGCCTCGGGCGCGGTCGTGGTGCACGGTTCCCCGCGACCGTCGTGGAACGCGGCGGGCACCGAGTTCACCGGGCACTGCGTCTTGTGGTTGCCGGATTCGCGGCGGTTGATCGATCCCACCGTCGAACAGTACGAGCGGATGCGCCGCCTGGACCTGGGCCCGCTGGTGGCCCGCTCGGTCGCCTCCACCGACCCGGCCCGCGGCGGCCGGAGCTTGTCGGTGCGGGTCGGGTCGGCCGGCTTCATGAGGGCCAGGAAGAACAGGGACTTGACGAGCAGGAACTCGCCCAGGTGCTCGCTCACCCGGTGGCCGGTGGCCGGGAGCGACACCGCGTCCAGGGCGGCAAGGTAGCGGGAGCGTTGGGCGGCGCCGGCGGTGTAGCCCTTGCTGCCGCCGTTGAACGCGATGATCTCCAGCGCCGGGACGACGTCGTACCCGAGCGGCGTCGGGCCGTGGTGCTGCCAGTCGATGACCCCGGCGCGGAAAGCGTTCGGCAGCCCGTAGTCGAAGTGCGACCACACCAGCGGAACCGACCCCAGCCGGTCCAGGGCCCTGCCGGTCAGCGCGCGCACGCGCGGGGTGTCGAGGTCGGGGTTCTCGGCGAACAGCCGACCCCAGGGACTCCTCGACGAAGTACGACCGGCCGGCCTTGGTGCCCTCGTCCACGACGCGCGGGACGGGATAGCCGAGTTCGCCGATCCGGCGCTGGAATCGCGCCTCCTCGCGCAGGTCGGCGCCGCCGGTCCGCTTGAAGAACCTCCCGTCCGGCCGCGGACTCGACCACGTCCGCGACACCGTCACCCTCCTCGCACCCCACCGAGGCGTGCCCGCCGTGCGCGACTACCTCGACAAGGCCCGCACCAGCCCCGCCCTGCGCACCGCCTGACGAGGACTCAACGCGCCGTGTCCGGCGACCACTCGGGGGCCAGCGCCGCGTACAAGATCGTGTCCCGCCACGCGCCCCGCAGGAACACGTCCTGACGGCGCGTCCCCTCCAGGTACATCCCGGGCCGTTTCAACACCCGGCCCGACGCCGTGTTGTCCGGCTCGTGACCGGCCCACACCCGATGCAGACCCAACGTCGTGAACGCGTAGCCGAGCAACGCCTCCAGGGCGGCGCCCGCGTAGCCGCGGCCCCACGCCGACCGCCGCACTGCGAACCCGACGCTGCCCACGCCCGGCGACTCGATCACCAACGCGATCGTCCCCACCACCGAAGCGTCCTCGGCGGACTCGATCACCAGCAGGTACTTCGTCCGCGGTTCGCGCCGGGCGAGTTCGATGTTCTCCTCCACATAGGCGCGGGTCGCCGCCTCGTCACGCACCCCGAACCCCAGGACCGCACCACCTCCGCGTCGGACCCCTCCCCCACCGCACGGACATCGCCGGGAACGAGATCACGCAGGACCACACCACGACCCGACACCCGAACCGAACGAGAGAATCGGACCGGGGGACTCGACAGCTGCTCGGCGCTCACCCCATCACCGTAACGACCCGCACCACACCCAACACTCCGATTCCGGCGGACACGTCGGGCCGAGGCCACGGCCGGGTCCGGGGTTACTCGCGCGCAGTCCCGGTCACAAGACATGCGAAACGGCGCCGCCCCGAAGGTTCGGGGTGGCGCCGCGACAAGTCGAAGGTCGGTGAGCGTGGCCGCCTCACGGCGGAAGGCACACCGTGGCTCCAGCCGGACTGGTATTCCACGGAGGCAATGGTTGGGCCCGGGGGCACACCCTCACCGACGAGAAGCACAACCGGCCCCGACCCGGAATCATTCCCCGCCGAGCCGCGCCCGCGGTCCCGGTCGCGGCGGGCACGACCGGAGGGCGGCCGCGCGGCCCCACCCCCGCGTGGGCCGCACGGCAACGTTGGGCAGCCCGCCCACCCGAGGGGGGTGCCGCGTGGGGAAGGGCGGGCCGACCACAACCACCAGACACCTCTCGGGGAGGAAAGGCCGCCGGTGGCCGCGAACACTACCCGCCCGCCCCGACAGGAGACCCCCGTCGGGGCGCCGGCGGGGGGAACCGACAGGCGTGGCACCTGCTCCACAGTGCAGGCAATCCGCCTGTCGGGTCGGCGGCGCGTGCCGTCACCCGGGGCCGCATCGCTCGTTGTGCCGACCGTAAAGGTCCGGTGTCCCCCCGTCGCCGGCTCGCACCACACCCGGCGGCCCCTCCCCCGAAGCCACCGGGAAACGGGAACGGTCGGCGCCGGTTGCGCGACACCGGCGCCGACCACCCCGACCGCGAACGCCGATCCGTCGCCGCTCGGCCCGGGTCTTCCTCCACGCGCCGGCCGCACCACGCTCGACGAGGCGCCTCGAGCACGTCGGCCGATCCCGCGTTCGGCATCACAAACGCGGCTCCCACCGCTCTCCGACCAAGGCCTCCTCCACCAGGCGCACCGCGCGCTCGGTCGCCGCCGCACGCGCACCCTCGACCTCGTACATCCGCAACACCGCCCCCACCACCGAGTCCGGCACAACAGGGCCCAACTCCTCGCGGGCGGTTCCGTACCCGTGACGCGCCGCCGCCAACGCCGCCGACACATGTTGACGCGCCATCCGCGCCAGCACCACCGGATACCTGCGCAGCAGAGCGTGCCCCCGATAGCCGGGCGGGCACAGGTCGAACAACCAGGTCACAGCCGTCGCCTCCCAGCCCTCGACACCCGGCGGCCGCACCGCGGGCGGCCACCCCGGCGGGGCAACGCCGACCCGGCCCTGCGGCTTCGCCGGGGCTCCCTGCTCGGCGAGGACGCGGGCGAAACGACTCGGGCGCTCCCACGCCGGGGAGTCGTCGCCATCGTCATCATCGCCACCGTACATATGTTCGATTATCGGTTTCGCCGGCCGAAAAGGCACGCCGTCGGCGTGTCCTCTCCCGCCTCACCAATGCCGACGGTGCCCGCCGGGTGATCCGTCCGAGCGAAATCAAGCCGGCCCGCCGGGGCGTCGCGGCAGCGAGCGGGGCGCCGTACATACCATCGAACGCATGTCCGAAGCATTGCCCGAACGTCTGCGTCCCCTGCTCGACCACCAGCTCGCGTTCGAACGCGCCCACCTCGAATGCCTACGGGTCGCGGCCACCGACGACGCCGAGGCCCTGGAGCGGGCGCGAGCCGCGCGGACGAACGCCATGTGGGCGCTGATCGCCGCCCGCGAGGAAGCGGGCGCCGCCGGCGCCGAGGACCGCGACGCCCTCAAGAAGGCCGCCATGGCCGTCCTCGCCGACGAGAGCGCCTCGACCTGATCGAACCGCCGCGCGCGGGACGCGGGCGCTCGTCGCAGATCGACGGGTGGACAGGGCCGGAGTACACGCCTACCTCGAACTCGCCGACGGCACGAGCGCCGGGGTCACCCTGACCTCTTCGACTGGCCCGACCCGCGCAGCGCCATACCGGGGGCCTGGACCGCGGTCGTCGACGACGGCCCGCCCCTGCCCGAGGGCACCGAAGGGGTCCTGCGCCCGGACGAGAAGAGCCCGGCCGACGGCCACCCGTTCGTCGTGATCGCCTCCGCCGGCAGGGTCTCGCAACTCCGCGGTCGCGAACCCTCCTGAACGCCCTGCCCTGCGGCGAAGCGCCGTGGGCGCGGGCGCCGAGCACGCGGTCGGGCGTCTCCCCCTTCGGTCTGGAGGAGACGCCCACCCACCACCGCGATCCTCCGGAGCCCCTGGAAGGGGAGGAACCGCGCCTCATCCCTGCCCCGCCGGCAGCCGACCGCACGCACCCGATCGGGTGAACCCCCAGGCCGCGGCCCGGACGCCGTCAGTTGGCGGCCGGCCGAACTCCCTCGCCGAAGAGGGCCACGTCCGCCGGGTCCAGGTCATCCCGCAGGCGCAGCAGACGGATCGGATGGCGCCATTTCCCGTGCTCGAACGCGGAGTCGACCGCGATCTCCGCGACGAGTTCCGGGGCGACCGGGATCATCGGGTGTCTCTCGCGAGAGCCCCAGGAAGGCGAGAACGTACGCCCGTGCCAAGGGTGGTCGGGCGCGGCCGCGGTCAGCCGCGCTGCACCAGGGCGGCGTGGACGCGGCGGTCCAGGACTGTACTGCGGCCCACGAACCGCAGCGACTCGGTGGTGTCAAACCGGCCAAACAGGACCGTGGTCGGATTCGCCAGGCTTCCGGCGACCGCTCCGACCACCGCCTCCGTCGTGTCCCGCGTTACTGGCGGAGGGACGTTATTCCCGAGGTGCGCTATTCCTCGGCTTCGGGCCGTCCGACTCGACCACCCGTAGATCGAGCCCCTGTGCAACTTGTTTGATCTCAGTCACGCTTCGATGCGGAGCCAGGCGTCGCCGGCGCGAAGCCACAGGGTGCCGTCGCGGCCCTGACCGCAGTGGAGAACCATGCGGCCGGGGACCCGGATCCTGCGCTGGTCGGTGATGTTCCACGCGTCGCCGACCAGTTCGGCGCGTGTCACTTGCGTTGATCGCCGATTGTGGTCCCGACTCGTCAGAACCGCCCGCTGGTCGCGCACGGCCAATCCGTCCGGGTCGCCCACCGGACTGGGCCAACTGGTCACCTCGCCGGTGGACGGGGTGACACGTGTGAGGAACGTGCCGCCGGGGCGGGTGCCGGCGTACCAGACCAGCCATACGTTGTCACCGTCGGTGGCGGCGGTGCACCCGTGCAGGGGTACGTCGGGAAGTTCCGCTCCCGGTGCCCAGACGGCCTGTCCGGCGGAACTCCAACCCGCAAGCCCGGCCGCCGACTCGAGGTGGCCTCCGTAGATACCCCGGTCGCCGTACGCCGTCCAGATCCCCCCGCTGCGGTCGGTCGCCAGCACGGTGATGTCATCGCCCAGGCAGAAGCCGCGCTCGGGTTCGCCTTCCGGCGAATACACCACGGCGTTCGGCTCCCATACGCCCGCCCCGCTGCGGTCCGCGCCACCGCCGGCCACGAGAAGTCGAGAGTCCGGAAGGATCGCGATGTGACCGGGACGTATGTACAGGTCCCCGAGCGGTCGACGGTCGAGGGAACCGTCGGTGTGGCGGGTCACCAGCACGCCGTCGAAGGGAACCTTCGGACCCCATCCGACCCAGCCTTTGACGTATCGGCTTTCGGTCAGATGCCGCCGATGGACTTGCAGAACGACAAGCTCCCCTGTCGGCCCGACACTCCACCACAAGGTACGACGCCCGGCCCACACGTCCGCGACAGGCGGACGCCAGACCTTCGTGATCTCGATGGCAGCCCGCACGCATCCCCCTCATGTCGAACCCAGTGCCTCCCAGGCACCGAAGAAATCCTATGGATCACCGACCTCGCGCGGTCGATCGCGGCTCCAAAGCAGCGCGGGCAGGTCTCCCGCCGGATCCACACGGCACTTGTCGCCAAGATCATCATCCGGTCTCAGACGATCACCGCACACCTGCGTCTACTCGTCCGGCAACGCCTGCGCCCCAGCCCACCCGACTCGACCGAGCGCAAGTTCTCGTGTCGACGTTCGGCAAGGTAGTCGTGCCAGTGGCCGCGGCTGCGGCAGGTCCACCGAGTCGCGCTCTCGATGGTCATCCCTGTGAGGTCCGCCGGAACCGCGGCCGGGAGATCGCAGGCCAACGACTCGAGCGCCCCGTTGCGACCGCCCGGATCATGATGCCGTGTGCGGCCAACTCATCTCGGATCCGGGACTGACTGGGAGGCCTGAGACCGGACCACCCGAGGAACAACCAGAAGGGTTCGGTATCGACTCGGCTCAGGGACCGACGCTCGGGCTCGTGTCGCAGCGCCTCGACGACCAGAGCGGCCAATCGCGGAGGCAGCCGCAGCGGCTTGTCCCCGATCGTCAGGCGACCTCGCCGTCGCCGGAGACGCCAACTTGCGTCCGGGCCAATCGCAGAGAACGGTCGACAGGGACGCCCACCAGCAGTGCCAACGCGCCGATGATTCGAGCGGCGTGGGACATCGTCGTCGCGGTCAGGCAGATGTGAAGCTGTGCGGCGCGATCGATCTCCTCGATGAACACCGACGGTTCGGAGCGCGGCGTGCCCGGGATGGCCAGGGGCGGCGCCAGTCGGCGCGCGACGGCGAAGCGGACGAACGCCCGGAGTCTGTCCCGGACGTGGATGCTGCAGCCGTCCAGCAGACGATCGAGGTCGCCCTGCCCCACCCGCGCCAGGGGTATGTCCTGTTCGTCGAGCCAGGTGAGGAAGCTCGCCGCGGCCTTGACCTGGCCACGCACGACCAGGGCGGCGTTCCTGCCGAACGGTTGCCCGCGTAGTTTGCGACGGCGGCGGTGGATCAGGTCCCAGTGGGCGAACGGCGCCACGACGGCGGTGTGGGCACTCGGGAGGGTCGCCAGGTAGCGCCTCAGCCACGTCTCCAGTCTGCCGTGCTGCACCCCGCCGCCCCGAGCGCGTCCCGAGTGACCACCTCGGCGAGCCGGCCGCACGTTCCACAGGTCTCCGGGGGCTTGTCCCGGGCGTAGCACCGGCCGCAAATCCGCCTCTCGGGGCGGCGAGCGACCAGCCGCCGGTGTTCGCGGCATCGCACGCACGTCCCCGCCTGGTCATGGGTACTGCATGTGCCGCAGATATGCCCCCCGGGGTCGTCTTCGGCAGGGCCGGGGCTTCCCGATCACAACGGCGACAGCGCGGCCGCCACACCTGCGTGTGTCCCGCGGCCCGAAGGTGCCAGGCGATCCGGACGACCGAGATGGGGACCTGCAACGGACACTCCCCGGCCAGCACGTCGTGGTTCTCCCGCAGGTAGTGCGCTGCGTCCTTCTGCCTGTCCGCGCGGGCGGCGGTGACGATCTGGTCGGCCCGCTCGCGAGTCAGTGTGGGCAAACACGCACACAGCGCGTCGACGATCTCGGCCCGCCACAGCGGACCGTGCGCCGTGGTCACGTCGCCCCCGGACGGCCGATCGTCGTGCGGCGCACCGGAGTCGGCGGCTCGACCACCCCGCCGCCGGACGCCTTGCGGACCTGCGCGTTGGCGACCTGAACCTCGATCAGGTCGCCCGGCCCACAGGCGAGGATGTCGCAGAGCGCGGCCAACGTGTCCATCGACAGAGCCGCTGGGGCGGCTGTGTGACCAGGCGGAACACCTGCTCACGAGACAGATGCACGCCACGCTCCGCGAGAAGGGGCACCAAGTCCGACGTCGCGAACATGCCCCGCTCCGCCATGCGCAGCCTCAAGTGCCATGCGTAGCCCATCTTGCGGATCACTCGGGCTCCTCCCACAGATTCGGGTGTCGCTCACGCAACGAGCGCGCCAGCAGCCGGTTGCGGTACTCGTCCGAGACGCCCGTGTACAAGGCCGTCGTGGACGCGTAGGCGTGCCCGACCTGGGACTGGACGAATTACGCCGGATACCCGAACTCGATCAGATGGGTCACGTAACTGTGCCGAAGACAGTGCAACTCGAGCTCCGGTGCCAGCCCCGCCGCGCTACGCGCCCTGGCGAACGCCTCGTCCACACCGCGCAGACTGATCCGACTCCGCCGCTCGGTCACCCACAACGCGCCCAACGCGCCCGGGGAGAACCGCGGCCGCAACTCCTCGACCCACTGCTCGATCAACGGCACCACCCAATCCATCTCCGGCACCGTCAACACCGTGCGCCGCCGCGGCGGACCACCCCGAGACGCCTTGCCCCAGCGCACGAACAACGTCCCGCACCGCCCGAACGCGGGAATCCGCGGATTGCGCCGAAGATCGACCAGCTCCAGCCGGGCGGCCTCACGACGCCGGAGCCCGAACGCGTAGATCACCTTCAACAACGCCGCGTCCCGGTGCGCGGCCAACGCGCCCTTGCGACCGGTCGCGCGAATGGACTCCACCCGTCCGTCCGCAGCGTCGAACAACGCCTGCACCTCGTCGTAGGACAACGGCCGCCGCTCCGGACGCCCCTCGAAATCCGAACCGTGCCGCACGGTGTTCCACTCGTGCAGCAACTGCCTCGGCACCGCACCCACCCGCTCCCGGCAAGTCTCCGGCCACCCGTAGCGCGGGTCGGTGACGAACTCCAGGAACTCGGCACGGGTGCGGTTCATCCGCCGCTGGAGCAGATCGAACGCGAGCTTCCCGTCGTGCCAGACCACGAGCTCGCCGTCCAGAAGCACGTCCACGTCCGGCAGATCCCGGTCGGCGGCCCGGGCGATGTCCGCGAACGCGTCCGACAGGTTGGTCCCCCGGCGGGACACGACCCGCGCCGGGCCACCGGTCGGGCGGGCCACCCAGGAACGGAAGCCGTTCCACTTCGGCTCGAACACCCCCGCGTGCGGTAGGGATTCGACTGGGGTGGCCAGTATCGAATCGGATGGGACCGTGATCGTCATGGGCAGCCTCTACCACGGGTGGGCATACCGCAGTCGGAGAGCGCGCGGAGCAACAGCGTCTGGCCCGTCTCGGAACACGCGCGAACCGGGACCGTCGAGCGTTCATGAACCGAATCGCTCTTACTCGCACGTTCGTTCCTGGAGAAGTGATTCGAGCTCGAAGCATAGTGCTGTCCGCAAACCTCAAGCCGCCCGAGGACCATCCTCAATCGCACCGGGCGAACTCATGCCGATCACGGTTCGTGCCAGCATCGGACAGGCGCGTCGGGTTTGCGCTCTGATCGTGTGTCTCGGCCACCCCGTGGCATCGCGACCGGCTCGCTCAAGCGGGCATCTCCAGGCCGGCCGGGCCTTCCTCGGTGCCGGCGCCGGTTGTATCCGGGTGGTGCCCCCACGTCCCGGTGATCGCTCTCCCGCAGTGCGCGCCGACTTCGCACCGTCAGTCACCGCCCAGTCATCCGGCCCGCTCGGCGGTGAACCGGTCGTCGATGTCGCCGGTCATCTGTTGGTCTCCTGGTCGTGGATCCGGCGGCGGACGATGCGGTCGGCGATGGCGGCGCGGATGCCGTCGCTGGCGAGCCCTCGACCGAGGCGCCCGTGCAGCTCGGCGACCTGGTCGATGGTCAGGCCGGTCACCGGTGTCGGGTCGAGGCACAGCCGAGGCTCGGGCGGTGTGGTGGCGGGGATCAGGTCGGGGCGGTGTCGGCCGATGTCGTCCAGGAGGACCCGGCGGTGGTGTTCCCCGATATGCGCAACCACGCCCGGTTCACGGTCGATCGGGTGGACGACGACCCGCAGGAGAAGGCCGAATCCGTCCCGGACCACGCGCGCCCGGCCGGGCTGCGGCTCCTGGGGGTGCCGAGGACACAGCAGGGTCTGCGCGAGCGCGGCCACCTCGGCCTCGGTGAGGTGCACGGCGACGCGGTCGAGCTGCACGGCCGGTGCGTGCATCCCCGCCGAGACGACCGTGAGGCGCCACGGCCGCGGGTGCTCCACGGGCACGAGGTGGATGCTCCAGGCGGGCAGGGTGACGGTCTCGACCGCCGCCTCGCTGTCGGTCACGAGACCTCCCATCGTGGGTGAGCGCGAGTGGTTGCCTCGAAGTCGGCCGACAAGGGCCCCGGGGCCGCTCGATGCGCTGCGACGACAACGGGTGGCTTCCCCGTCGGGTCGACAGCCGGTGCCCGGCCGCGCCTCGCGGTGAGCCGGAGTGGAACGAGGCCACAACACGCACCGTAAGGCCGGCTGCTTCTCCGAATCGGTGGTGTTTCTCCGGATTTCTCCGAGAGCGACGAAACGTGTCTCGGTAATTCACGCCAGGGGCCACCACTGGGACGCGGCCCTCGGCTACAAGACGGTGCACATCAGCATCAGTTCCAGCGACCTCGGTGGATGCGTCGCCGAGCACGACCTCGAACTCGCCCGCCGAATCGAAGCCGCCGCACCGGCACACGGCGCCGTACCGATCGACTGACCGCCCGAGCACGTCATCGCCGACCTCACGTGGGAGTCGGTTCTCCGATGGGGCGACGCTTTACGGCCGTCAAGTCTCGCCGATGATGGGTGATGCGCGTTCTCGTCGAGCGCCACTCCCCTCCCCCGTCCCCGTCTCCCGACGTACCCATCCCGTCGACCACCACCCGATGCCTCCGTTGGCGAGCAAGTCGTCGCGAGCTCAGGGTCGCGAACGCCGCAACAGAGACCGAAGCAGGTTCGAGTGGGCATGTCGATCTGCGTAATTGCGACAGCGCAGGGGCGAGCCGACAGGGGTCGCTGATCGCGCGCGATGTCGGTGAACGGTGGTACCGGGCCGCCGACTCGCAATTGCGTGTCCTTCCGGCGGGGGCAGCCCGCATCCGGCGCGGTCCTGGGGCACGCATGGACGGGAGCGGTATCACGACCGGGGATGTACGAGGTTCGTGGCTGCGGATGCGCCGCAGTGTCGTCCGGCTCGCCAACGGCGGGATGCGGCGGTTGGGAACACGGGGTCCCCGGGGTCCTGTCGGACTTTACGGCCGTCAAGTCTTCGCACATACGCGCCCAAGGCAAGGCATCGATCACCCGGAAGGTACGGGGCATCGAGTGCTCAGGGGATCCTCGACGCGAGACACCGGCTCTCCGGGCGGGGGAACTTTACGGCCGTCAAGTCCGCAAGCGACGTCAAGGGATGTGCCTCCAGGACAACCCCGGCCCTCTCCCCCGGTGTTCGCAGCGCTTCACCTGTGCCGACAAGCCGTGGGGGCCGGGAACCGGCGAGGCACCGGCGGTTCGGCGTGGAGCACCGTAGACGGTCCGGCCGTCGGGTTCTCGAGGCGGATGGCAGGCTGTGGAAAGGCCCCGGCGAACCGTGGTTCGCCGGGGCCGGTGGTACAGGGTCAGTCCGCGATGCTGAGGAGCTTCGCCAGGGCCGTTCGGCTCTCGGGAGTCATGTACTCGCGGAGTATCCGGTCCAGTTCCTCGGGCGAGTCCCACGGCAGCGCGGGCGCCGGTTCTGGCGGGGAGGACTTTACGGCCGTCAAGTTCCCGCTCTCGCGGACTCCCGTCGCGGGCGGTGTGACGGGACTCGCCGCCACGGGCGACGCGGCCGGCGGCCGGCCGGGGGAACTCGTCGACGCCCGGGGGAGATCGACGGCTTCGCGAACCGGGGGCAAAACCTGAGGCTTTACGGCCGTCAAGTCCTCCGGCTGTTCGACGCTCGCCGGCGAGGGAGCGGCAAGTTCCTTCCGGCCCCTGGGCACGGAAGCGCGGGCTGCCCGCTCTTCGTCCCACCACGCGACTTGGCTCGCGTCGTCGAGCCCGAGGTCCTTGATGGCCTTGGCCAGGTTGCGGGCCTTCTCGACCGGCATCTGCCGCGAGCTGACCAGGGCCTGCATGGCGGGCGACAGCCGCAGGAGGGAACGGCGTTGGGAGACCCATGCCTCGTGCTTGCCGCGGTGTTCCGCGACCGCGCGGGCGCTGCCGAACTCGACGACCATCTGCTCGACCGCGCGGGCCTCCTCGATCGGGTCGAAGTTCATCCGGTCGAGGTTCTCGGAGAGCACCGCGTCCAGGAATTCCTTCCGGGAGGAGGCGATGCCTTCCCGGATGACGGCCTCGATCGTGCCGAGTCCCACCTGGGTCGCGGCGCGGTAGCGGCGCTCGCCGTTGGCGATGACGTAGGTGGTCGTGCCGATCCTGTCCGTGTGTTCGGGGAAGAGCTTGAGGTACAGGGTCCGCGAGACCACGACGATCGGCTGGAGTTGCCGGCGCCGCATGCTCTCGCCGAGCTCGCGCAGTGTTTCCGTGCCGCCGAACTCGGTCCGCGGGTTGAGCGGCGTGGGGACGATCCTGCCGAGTTCGAGGCTGACCAGCGTCGGCATGGTGCGGCCGGGGATGTCCTCGACCTTTTGTCCGGCGAGGGAAGCCAGGCTGGTGCGTTGCCCTGCCATCAGTTGCTCCCCCCGCCGTATCCGAGTTCCAGGGCGAGACGGAAGAAGTCCTCGCGGGCTTCCATCGCGACCCTGTTCTTCGCGTACTGGGTCACGACCTGGCCCTCGGCGGCGGCCCTCGTGTGGACCTTGTAGCGGCGAATCACCGTCTTGGTGCCGGGCCAGCCCTGGGCCGCGACGTACTCCTTGGTCTGGTCGAGGTCGACCAGGCCGTCGCGGGGATCCCAGTTGTTGATGACCACCCGGAACGGCAGCCCGGTCGGTTCGATGACCTTCGCGATGGTGCGGGCGGTCGGGTCGAACGCGAGCGCCTCCGGAGGAAGCGGCACGATCACATCGTGCGCGACCTCGAGGGCCTTCCGGAGGAGTTCCTCGTCCTGCAGGCTGCCCGGGGTGTCGATGAACACGTGCTGGAGACCCTTGTCGCTCTCCCCCAGGACGTCCGCGCACACGGCCCCCAGGTTCAGGGTCGTCGTGGTCTTGCCGACGCCGCCCTTCTGGTTCGCGATGACGTGGACCTTCGCGCCGGTCCCCCTCAGGACTTCGAGGTTCTCCGGGGTCTCGTGCTCCTGCGAAAAATCGAAGGGCAGGTTGGTGATGCGGTTCGCCCACCAGACACTTGATGCCTGGGGGTCGAGCGATACGACATAGACGCTGGCCATCTGCTCCGTTTGCTTCCCGTGGGTTCCGGTACTTCGGGCAGGGAGCAGTTTTCCAGACAACTGGGTCGTGATCGTGCGGGACCCGGCGTTAACCGCGAGATCTCACACGGTCGGCCGGTCCGGGACGAGGACTTTACGGCCGTCAAGTTCTCGTTTCGGTGGGCCGATTCGCGCCGCCGGCAGGTGAACGGGGCGACTCGGTTCCGGGCATTCCCGGGCGTCATCGCCCTCGATGGACCAGCTGCGGCGGCGTCCCGCTGTCGTCCCCCTTTCGCAGGTACCGGCCGGGTCGGCCACGACGGTGCAGGTATCTGCGGATGCCGGTGACTGGCACGCAGGATCACCTGCACGGGATCCGGGACTTCTGTCACCGGGGATCGGGCCGCGTATGAGGGGAGATGCCGATGCGTGGGGCCCTCAGGTGGATCGGATCCCTCTCGGCTGCCTTGTCCCTTGTCCGCTCGTCGGGATCGAGTGCCGTGCGGCACTGCCCCGTTGGCACCGAACGCCACGGCAGGGCGTCGACGACGGACAGCCACAACAGGCGTGTCGGCACAGCCCCCCGGTCTCCGGAGGCGTGGACTTTACGGCCGTCAAGTTCCTGCCGGTGCGAACGCGACCTCGACCCGGTCCTCTTCGGGGACTCCTCGGGCGGGTCGGACTCCGCGATGATCCGGCCCCGGACTTTACGGCCGTCAAGTCTCCGCGGCCGTCGTCGCCTTGGCTCCGGAGTGGAACTCCGGCTCGACTCGCTCTCCGGGCGCGTGCTCGGAACCAACAGGCGGCTGCTCGGCGGGCCCGGGATTCGAACTTTACGGCCGTCAAGTCCGTCGGGCCCCGGGAAGGACGGGTGTGGGTCGGGCCCCGAGGCGCGACCCACACGCGTTGTCGGAGCGAATATCTCGCCGTGGATCGAAGATGTCCTTGGGGACGCCGCTGCCCGCCGAGGCAACGAGGCCCTTGCCCTGCCGATCCGTTGGCGAAGCCTGAGCTCAGCAGACACGACACGACGACCGAATCGCTCCCGTGTTGTCGGTAGGTGGCGGCGGAACCCTTACGGGGCCGCCGGCTCGTGTCGGGTGGCCCGCCCCTCCACCGGACACGAAACCCTGTGGGCGACATCCGAGAGCCTGCGCCGCCCGACACGAAGGCGACACGCCTGCCGGGACGACCCGTGCCACCGTCCGAGCGGGGCCGTCGTCGAGACCGCCTCGCGTCGCTCCGCCATGTCCGACCGGGTGAGCTCGCCCGGCACACACGGCGGATCGAGACTTCACGCCACACTCGCGCGGCCGTCACCCACCGACAGGGCCCCACGCCGTGCAGCGCAACCTCGTGCAACGTTCTGCTGTCCGGCCTGCCCACCAGGCGAAGCGGGTCGGGACGACTACGGCAGGCAGCGCCTGCTCCCGACCCGACACATGGATCGGGCGGGAAGCCGTCATGTCGGCCGACACGTTCGTGGCGCCTCGTATCCGCAGGGCCGACACGAGGGGCTTGTCGGGTGGTGTCGGCTCCGAACAACCCGACACCGGCACCCGACAGTCGTGTCGGGTGCATGGAGCGGTCATGATGTCGGCCGACATGGTCGCGAAGCCGTTGTCGGGTGACCCGACACGCTCGTGCCGGTGGGGCGACACTTCGTGTCGGGTGCACGCTTCGCGCAGGTCGCCGCCACGACCGGCGTCGCGTCTTGAACGGGGCCGACGATCGGATGCCGGCCGCTGCAGGTCGCGTCCCTCGGCCGTGCGAGTTGCCGGCGAAGGTCGTTGTGGATGCCGGACGTGCAGGGCCCGGCCTGTCCGTGTGCGGACCCGGTGCGATCGCCGCCGGCGCGCTGGACGTTCGGTTCGGGTCCGCGAGGTTCGCTGGAGGTTCCGGCACATGTGGGGGAGTGGGTCGACACGTCCTGGATCGTGAGCTCGGGGGCTTTCTGCCTCTGGAGCAGGGACGTGCTGGCGGCCAAGTTCCTCTGTGCGAGCGAAACCGCAGATCGACCCCTCGGATTCTCCGAGGCGGACTCCGCCGGGGTCTCGACTTCGGACTTTACGGCCGTCAATTTCCGCACTCGTTGCCTCGGCCTCGAGAGCGAGCGAGGCCACGGCAGGATCGTCTCTCCAGGCGTGGTCCTCCGCGGGCCAACGCTCCCTGGCGGTCCCGGACTCAGGCTTTACGGCCGTCAAGTTCGTCGGGCCGCAGGAGGCGGGCGTCCGGTGACGTAGGGCCCGGACGCGAAGGAGGAACGCGCACACCTGTCGGCCGGGTTGTCTTCGACGGCGGAATGTCGTCAGCGGCCGCCCCGCATCGGCGGCAGTCGCAGGCGTGGAGGGCAGACCTCATCGCCGATCGTCCGTCCGGCGCGTCGCAGTTCGACGACCGTGAGCACGGGGTACTCGGTCTGCCCGGCCACTGAACGTCGGAGACTCCGCGGTTGCCACCGGGACGGTCGTTCAACAGGATCCAAGTCCGGAACGGATGTCCGGGGCCGTCCGTGCCACCGCTCACTCTCGGACGATGCGCCGCATTCGTGGTCCGGGCGCCCTCCCCGGGGAGCATCTCGCAACACGAATGAGGAATCGCGAGGTCCTCCGCGTGGATCCATCCGAATGCTTCGATCACCCGGTCGTGACAGCACATCGCACCGGGACGTCCTCGAGAGGCACCACCATGCAGAACCCTCCCGTCACGATGTTCGGCCCCCCGATCACCTTCCTCGGGGTTCAGGCATGCGACCTCGACGCGCCGGCCGGCTACGCCGATGCGGACGTCGTGGTCCTCGGCGCCCCGCTCGACGGTGGCACCTCCCACCGTTCCGGCGCACGATTCGGCCCGTCCGCGGTCCGCCAGGCGTGCTACCTGCCACAGACCGGATCACGGCCGAGCCTGGCATTGCGCGTCGACGCCCTGCGGGACCTGAAGGTCTACGACGCCGGAGACGTGGCCGTCTACAACGGCGACATGGAGGAATCGGTCAAGCGCATCGAAGCGGCCGTCTTCAAGATCGCCTCCTCGGGCGCCATCCCGATCGTCCTGGGCGGCGATCACACCATCGCCTGGCCGGACCACACCGGCGTCGCCCGACACCTCGGCTTCGGCAGGGTGTCCATGATCCATTTCGATGCCCACGCCGACACCGCCGATACCCAGTTCGGCTCCCTCGTGGCCCACGGTACCCCCATGCGCCGCCTGATCGAATCCGGCGCCCTGCGTGGCGACCGTTTCCTCCAGATCGGACTCCGCGGCTACTGGCCGGACCCGCCGATTCTGCAGTGGATGGCGCAACACGGGCTCCGCTCCTTCGAGATGACCGAAATCGTCGAGCGAGGACTCGACGACTGCCTGTCCGAAGCGGCCGGCATCGCCCTCGACGACTGCGAAGGAGTGTTCCTCTCGGTCGACGTCGACGTCGTCGACCCCGGCTCTGCACCCGGCACCGGCACACCCGAACCCGGTGGGCTCTCACCGCGGCAGCTCCTCGACGCGGTCCGGCGCCTGTGCTACGAACTACCCGTGGTCGGCCTGGACCTGGTCGAGGTCTCGCCGCCCTACGACCACGCCGACGTCACCGCCCTGCTCGGCAACCGGGTCGTCCTCGAGGCGCTGTCCGCCATCGCCCGACGCCGCAAGGACCATCGCGACGGCACCACCTGGGACCGCCGCGAACCGCTGCTGCACGGACGAGACGCCGACGAACAACTCCGGCACATCGACAACGGCCGCACACACGGTCGCTAGGACCTCCGTCGGACACCCCGTGCCTCAGGGGCGTCAAGCCGCCCGTGAACGTCGACCGGGTACGGGCCCTGCCGAACGTGGTGGCGGCCGAGTTCGGCGAACGCTCGAATTCGGCTCGAAGCCGACGAGGGTGGCCTCGTGCTCGATGAAAAGAGGCCCGCGTCTCGACGGTGAGTCGGACGGTATCGCCGAAGCGCTCCGCAAGCGGCAACACGCGGTCGCCCCCGAAGCCGAGCGCGCCGCCGCCGCCGTGGATCATCGCGTCGCCCGGTTCCCTCCCACCGAGTTCGTCGCCATGCGCTTTCCCCTCGGGGTGTCCGCCGCGCCGGGACTTTACGGCCGTCAAGTTCTGCGGCTGTCGCCTCGGCCTCGGTAACGGGCGACTGCGGCCGCATCGTCTCACCCGGACGCGCGTCCTGCGTGGATCGACGCCCTCGGCAGTCCGGGCCGGACTTTACGGCCGTCAAGTTCGTCGGGCTGGGGGAGAGGCGGGCATCGGGTGGCGCAAGCCCCGGACGTGAAGGGGAACGCGCACACCGGTCGGCATGGATGCCGTCGACGCCGGAATGCCGTCGACAGCGGCCGGTCCCGAAACGGTGGTGACCTTGGCTTCGTCCATGAGCTCGGGCGGCACTTCGACATCGGTTCGGGAGGCAATGAGCCCTGGTGTCAGCGTCGGAATGGCCGTGAGGTTGGGCGGCGCCTCCGTGCGGGCGTTCTCAGCGCAGGCCTTGGAAGGCGTAGAGCATGCCGACCCCTGCGGCGACGGCGCCCAGCAGGTGGCGCAGGGGGTTTCGGGCAGGCGGGGTTGGAGGGCGGCGCCGAGGTATCCGCCGGCCAGTCCGCCCAGTCCGCAGGCCAGGCCGGTCGGCCAGTCGGGGGCGACGTCGCCGGTCGCGGTGAGGGAGAGCAGCGCCAACGTCGCGGCGCCGACCACCGAGGTGACGAAGGTGGAGGCCAGTGCCGCGGGTGCGACCGTGGCGACGGGCGTGCCACGTCCGACCAGGATCGGGCCGAGCAGGGAGCCGCCGCCGATCCCGTAGATCCCGCCGACGACGCCGACCGCCGCAGCCAGCCTTCCGGTGGCGCGGGTGAGGGCTGCGCCCCGGTGCTGCGACCGGGCGCCGGACCACGCAGGGTTCGGGCGCAGCATGTCGTTTGGCGCGGAGGACCCTCGAACAGCCCGGTCGGCCGGTCAGCGCACAGAGGTCGTCGGGTCTGCGCGTCGGATGGCGTGGAAAGTCGGGTTTCGGCGCGGTGTCGGGGAACGTGGCGGGTGGTGTGTTCGATGAGAGTCTCGAGTTCGGGTGTGGCCAGGTCGGCGGTGGCGGCCGGTTGCGATGTCGTCGAGGAGTTCGTCGGGGCTGACGGTGGGGCCGACGCGTCTGGTGGTGGCGGGGGTTTCGCCGGTGAAGGCCCAGCGGATCGCGGCGCCGAGGCTATAGGTCTCGGCTTCCTCGGTCAGGTCAACGTGGGTGTCGGCGAGGACGCGGTCGATCTCGGGGGCGGTGGCGTGGTCCGTGCCGCCCCGGTAGGGGAAGGGCAGCGGGAGCAGGTCCCGGTGGTGGGCGCGGTCCCAATCGATGAAGACGACCTCGTCGTTCGCGGTGACGAGGGTTTTGAACGGTGTGACGTCGCCGTGGCGCCATCCGGCGGCGTGCAGGCGGCGCAGTTCGGCGAACGCGGTGTTGGCGATGTCGAGCAGTCGTCCTGCGTGGTCTGCCGGGAGGTGGCCTTCGCAAGCGGGGGCGAACACCTGCCACAGGGTGTATCCGGGGAGCCATCCGATCGCGTTCCACACGCCGTTCCCGCGGTGTCCGTGCGCGCCGTCGACGGGTACAGCCCGCCCGCGTGGAGGAGTCCGACGGCGTCCGCCTCGTGCAGGAGCCGGCCGGCCGGGTCGCTCGGCGGGGGCGGCGGTCTTGATCTTCCACTGGCCGGCGCGCCACGCGTTGTCGTGGTCCTCGGTCAATGGGCGCGGTCGGTCCCGGACACCGAGATGGTGGAGGGCGTCGGCCGGCAGCGGGTCGACGTCGGCAACGGTGATCCCCGCCCTCGTGGCGATGCGCACCCCGGTGATCCGAGAGATCGACGCCGAACGGTGAACCGCCGCCCCGGGTCGCGCCGGGCGTAACGTGCGGGCGGCAGGCCGTCGCCGTGATCGTGTGACCCAGGTCACGCAACGGCGGCGGGTCGGGAGGACAAGCACCAGCGTGGACTATTCGATGCACGCGAAACTGCGAGCCGGTGATCCGGCGGCCTTCCGACAGTTGTTCACCGAGCACGCGCGAGTTGTCTACGCTCACGCCTTTCGCGTCACCGGCGACTGGGCCGCAGCCGAGGACATCGTGTCGTTGACCTTCCTGGAGGCCTGGCGGCTGCGGGAGCGACTGCGCGACGAGGGCTCCGGCCCCAGGCCGTGGTTGATGGGGATCGCGATCAACGTCCTGCGCAACCGCGGCCGCGCCACCCGCCGGCACCGCGAGGCGATGGCCAGGTTGCCGGCCAAGGACGACGTCCCCGACTTCGCCGACGAACTCGTCGGCCGCATGGCCGACGCGCAGCGCCTGGCCGCCGCCAAGACGGCCCTGGGCAAGCTGCGACGCATCGACCGCGAGGTGTTCATGCTGTGCGTCTGGTCCGGACTGACCTCCGCCGAGGCGGCCCGGGCCCTGGACGTGGCGGAGGGAACGGTCCGCGCCCGGCTCTCCCGCGCCCGGGTCCGGATGCGCAAGCTCGCCGCCGCCGAACTGCTCGCGCTGTCCCCACCGGCTCCCGAAAACCCGCAACGTTCTCCCCGCCCGGGACAACAACAGGGCAGCCGCATCGCCGCGGTCGGGCCCGTGAGAAAGGAAAGCCGATGAACCGTGAAGTACCCCGGCGCCCCGAGCAAAACGCCGACGACGCCGACCTCTTCGAGGCAGCCGGCGACCCCGTCCTGTCCGCGGGCAGCCACCGACTTCTCGAAGGACACCTGATGAGCGAGATCGACGCGATGGCACGCCCGCAGGGCGCGCCGGACCCCCACCCCGCGCCACGTCCGCGCCGTAGTCCCTACCGCCGCCTGGCGTGGATCGCCGTACCGGTCACCGCGCTCGCGGTCGCCGCGACCATCGCGCTGAACCCCCTGGGCGGCAACGACGATTCCGCCACTCGGGCAACCCCGGACGGCAAATCGCCGCTCACGGTGATCAAGGTCGTCCCCGGCAGCGCCAAGGATCTGGCCGCGGTGGTCGACCGGATCTCGTTCGCCGCCGGCGCGTCCGCGCAGACGCCCGGGCCGGACCAGTACCTCTACACCGAGACCCGATCCGCCCACGCCATAATCGACGGCGACAACACCCGCGTCGACGAGCCGAGCACCCGCCGGTCCTGGGCCTCCCCGGACGGCAGCCGGACGTGGACCATCAACGGCACCTGGCAGGCTGCGGAACCGCCGACCCCCGACCCCCACATGGGCGCGCCCACCTACAACTTCCTCGCCTCCCTGCCCCGCGACCCCGACGCCCTCCTCGCCCGAATCCACGCGGACACCGAAGGCCAGGGCAACGGCGCCGACGCCCAGGCGTTCAAGACGATCGGCGACCTGATCCGTAACCAGGTGCTGCCGCCGGGCCTGGCCGACGTGCTGTACCGAACGGCGGCCCGGATCCCCGGCGTGGTCGTGGTGCCCGAGTCCACCGACGCCATCGGCCGTACCGGCATCGCCCTGGCCCGCACCGACGAGGTCGCCGGTGACCGAACGGAGTGGATCTTCGACCGCAACACCTACGAGTTCCTGGGCGAACGCACGGTGTTGATCCGCCCCCTCGAGAAACTCCCCGCCGGCACGGTCACCGGCCACAGCGCAGCCCTCAAGCGCAGCATCGTCGACACCATCCCCACCGCACCGATCACGCCCACCACCTGACCGACGCCCACCACCTCACGGCCGTGCCCCGACGCCCCCCGCGCCGGGGCACGGCCGTCGTTTCCGCCGCCGGCAGGCCGATCGGCTACGCGTCGGGCGCGGTCACCGTCGAGGCCGCGTGTGCGGCGGGTGCGTCGGTGACCGCCGTCCGGCAGACCGGGGGCTGAGAACCACAGTCCACCTGACCTACCACCGAGATTCATCGACCTCATCCGCGCTTGCCGAGAGGATTTGGCATACAGCAAGTCTGCCTGGAAGCCGTGGCATTGGTGGGCCATCCGCAACGCGGTGCATGACCGCCAGGGGCGGTCCGTGGTCGAAGGGCTCGGTTCCAGTGGCGGCGAAGGCGAGCACAGCGCCGAGGGCTAAGACGTCGCCGGCCTGCCCGACCTCGCCGCCCTCGGCTTGCTCCGGAGACATGAAGCCGCACGTTCCCATCGCGGCCCCGGTTCTCGTCAGCGCGGTGGCGTCCGTCGTCCGGGCGATCCCGAAGTCGATCACCCTCGGGCCGTCCGCCGCGAGCAGCACGTTCGACGGCTTGAGATCACGATGGAACAGGCCCACGGCGTGGATCGCCCGCAGCGCCTCGACCAACCCGGCCACCAGCGGCCACACCGAGTCTTCCGGCAACCGCCCGGCCCTGGCGACAGCCTCGGCCAGCGTCGGCCCGGGAACGTAGACGGTCGCGATCCACGGGGGTGCGTCATCCGGGCCGGCGGCGACCACCGGTGCGGTGAACGCCCCGCTGACCGTTCGCGCGGCGGTCACCTCCCGCCGGAAGCGACGCCGGAACTCCTCGTGGTGCGCCAGGTGCGGATGTACGACCTTCACGGCCACCGCGCGCCCACCCGGCGACAGGCCCAGGAACACCTGGCCCATTCCGCCCGCCCCCAGCCGGGCATGAACCCCCTTCCACCAGAACACGCGCCCTCCGACACCACGCACCCCTACCCAACCACCAAGACATCGGGCCTGCTCCGTAAACATGTCACGTGCTGGCGGTGACCAGGCGATGCCTCAGCCTGGGAATCCGAGCACGGGAAGGGCCGGTTCCGCTTGCTGCCTGGCTCGGAATTGCGCCGTCAATTGTGCACCGCGTCCTTGCCGCTGCCCGACTGAACTGTCGCATGTCGACCGCGACCGGTGAACCGATCCGCCGGCACGAGCCCCTGCGCCCACGGGCGCTGGTGCACGTCGATGTGAAAAAGCTCGGGAACATCCCCGACGGCGGCCGGCGCTATGTCGGGTGCAAGCAGGGCGAGCGGAATCGAGCGGCGACACCCGGGACGCCGAAGAACAAGGGGAGCAGCCCGAAGATGGGCTACGCCTTCGTCCACAACGTCCTCGACGACCACTCCCGCGTTGCCTACATCGAGGTACACGAGACCGCCCTCACCGCAGCAAGTGGCCTACACCGCGCCGTCGCCGGAACAACGATCCGACCATCCGACAGTCACAACATCGACCGGACGGCTCCTAGTGCGGGTCGCGGACGCTGATGGCCCCCGCCGCTGGTTCGGGACGTGCGGCAGAAGAGATGTGCTCGCCGGTGGGGCTGAACCGGTGCACGGCGGCCAGCATGGCGTTGTTCTCGGCGGGCGTTCCGATGGTGACGCGTACGCATCGGTCGAGGCCGGGTTGGTCGCTGCGGTCGCGGACCTTCACGCCTGCGGCGTGCAGGTGTTTGACCAGGAGGGTGGGGTCCCGGGTCTCGAACAGCACGAAGTTCGTCACGCTCGGGTGGACTCGCAGCACCGCCGGCGTCCGGGCCAACGCGGCTTCCATGCGCGTGCGTTCGGCGCGGACGCGGAGGATGTTCTCGTGGGCGTGGGTGATGCCCTCCGGTGACAAAGCGCGGGAGAGGACCCGCAGGGACGACTGCGTGAGCGGGTAGGGGGCGAGGACTTTGCGCAGGATCGCGATCACCTGGGGGTGGGCGATGGTGACGCCGCAGCGTTCGCCCGCCAGCCCGTACGCCTTCGACAGCGTGCGCAGGACGACCAGGTTGGGCCGGCGGCCGACGAGTCCGCCGAGCGAGGCGGCGCCGTGGAACTCCAGGTAGGTCTCGTCGGCGACCACCAGCGCCTTGCCGCGCAGGGCTTCGGCCAGGCGCATGACGTCCTCGCCCGGCACAGGGGTGCCTGTGGGGTTGTTGGGGGTGCACACGAAGACCAGCTTGACACCCGAGGACGCGGCATCCAGGATGCCGTCCACATCGAGCCGGAACCCGTCGCCGGTGAGCAGCGGCACGGCACGGACGCCGGCTCCGTGGATGCGTGCGGCGACCTCGTACATCCCGAACGTCGGCGGATTGACCACCACATGGTCGACGCGTGCCTCGCAGAACGCCCGGACCAGCAGGGAGATGGCCTCCTCCGCGCCGCGGCTGACCAGCAGCCGGGCCGGGGACGTTTCGTAGTGGGACGCGAACCGTTCCAGGAGCCATGCCGGTTGGGGTTCCGGATAGCGATTCGAGGGCCATGGGCCGTCGCCCCCGGACTCGCCGCCGTGCGCGAACGGGGGGTAGGGACTCTCGTTCGCGTCGAGATACACCGACACCCCTGCCACGTCCGCGTCGTCGCGGCCGGTGACGTACGTCTCGAGTGCCAGGATGTCGGGGCGGGCCAGCCGCAGGACCTCGTTCATCGCTGCCCCTTCGGAATGGGTCGTCGCCCGCGCGGGCGAGAAATCGGAAGATCACATTCCGGTCGTGACAGAGGCTAGCCGGCGTTTCGGGGCGCAGCTATCCGATGAGCGAGAGCCTCACGACCGCGGGGCCGCGTGTCCTGGACAGGACGGCGGTGGAGCTGTCGGGGGTTCACCCCCGTCGGGTTCATGAAGTTGCGATCCCAGCACACGACTTGGCAGGTGTTCTGCAAGCTCGCGCCGACGCCGGGCGGCAGGGCGGAGTTCGCGCTGACCGGCCAGGCCGGCGGCAGCCGAGAGCAGCTCGTCCAAGCGCGCAGCCAGGGCTGCACGTGGCCCGGATGGACACAGGCGGCGGCGCCGGAGCTCACCATCGACAGCAGTGAGTGGGACGGGGCCAGTGGCAGCTGGCGGCCGGCCGAGACGGCCTCGGACATGGCGAAGCTCGGTGGGGATTCCTACCGGAGCCTGCACAATCCCACCATGATGACCATCGGACGGGGCTACACCCTGCAGGTCTACAGCTGCGTCGGCACGCCGTCGCACCTGCCGCGTACGATCATGCAATAGCCCAGGCCAAGGCACCTCGAATGGCGACTCACACCGTGACGAGGATCCGCCAAACTTCAAAGCCGTGTCGTCGGTCATACGGTCCGGCTCTACCGAAATTCTTGTGATCGGCGCCGCGTTCACCGGGCCGAGCGCCGTGTTGTCATCTGACACATGGCGAAGTGGTCGGTCTGCGCGGAGGGTCCGTGTCTCGGCATCAAGGGCCGCGAGGTGGCCGGCCCAGTTGTCCTGGGCCGGGTCGCCCCTTGGGTCACAGTGTTTCGGTGTGAGCTTCCCCCGTTGGGCGGAAGGCGTGGCCCGTGTCGGCCGTCACGTGTCCGGCAGTGCTCGCGTGTATTGCGGAGACGTGCTGTCGGGCCGCCGGAAGTCGCCCGGGAACGTTCGGACCCAAGCGTCCGGCACAGGGGGAGAGCCGGCCTGGAACAACAGGCTTCTCGGCCGAAATCCGCAACCGTGTCGGGTCGCGGCCACCGTGTCCACGACTGGCGCGGGTGGTGGCGAGGCAGTAGGAGTCGGTGCCGGGCTCGATGAGGTTGCCGCCGAAGGTGAGGCGGTCGACGATGGCCGCGCGGAACCGGGGTCGGTAAACGTCTTGGTCCGAATCATCGGGCGAGGTTGGCGAGGTAGGACTCGGTGGCGGTCCACGGGGTGAGTTCGATGCCGAAGCCGCTGTGTTCGCTGCCCTGCATGTGGACGAGCCTCCCGGACAGGTACACGGTGTCGCCCTTGCGGAACGCCCCGGTGTATGCGCCGAGGTAGGAGCGCATGTGGGTGATCCGGCGGGCGAAGACGTCGGGTTCGTCGACGGTGGACTGGATCACGGTGTCCACCTCGACGCCGTAGAGGACCGGGGTCGCCAGTCCCTGGGTGTGGTCGGTGATCCGTGCCATGACGCTGATCGCCCCGACCTCCTTGGCGACGACCCGGGAGAACGTCTTGTCGCCGTCGGGGCGCAGGGGTTCGCAGTTGATGTGCGCCCCGGCGGTGGCGGTGAGTCCTTGGAGCTTGTGGGCCTCCTGCTTCATGAGCGTGTCGAAGGAGCTGCCGGACAACAAAAGAGGGCCCTCGCCCCGCGCTGTCGCGCGGGGCGAGGGCCCTTGGGGTCGGCCGGTCTACCAGGGTGTTCGTGCGGTCCCGGCTCGGGTGCCCGCGCGGTCGCCGCGTGGGGGTCGGGCCGGTTCGGGTGTTCTGCCGGGCTGTCGATTCGCCCGGCGTTCGGGTGCCGCCCGCGGGGGCGCGGCAACCGTGGCCGTGTGTCGGGCCGTTCGGCGTTCGGCACAGATCGGGTGGCATGGCCTTCCGTCGCGTGCGGATCGGGCCCGTGTGTATCGGCCGCACAGGTCGCAGGGCATGTCGCTGGGGGCGACCATCCACCGTTCGGGGAGCGGGTCGCAGGTGTGGGCGTGCCATTGGGCGGTGAGTGCGGCGCTCTCGTCGGGGCTGCGGGTGGTGATGGATTGTTCGGCGCCGCAGTCGTTGCAGAACCAGGCGGCCTCGCCCATGGCGAGTCGATCACGCGGTGGGGTGATGCGTCCGGAGCCGCGTTCGTAGGTGGTGGGGAGGGTGTAGGCGGGTGGCCGGTCGGTTCCCATCAGGGGGTCCACCGGTGGGGACGGTGGGTGTTCGGCATGACGCTGTCGGGGTCGAGGTTGCGGATCGGGGTGCCGAGGACGGCGTCTTGGACGTTCCGGTCGTGGCGGTCGGTGATGTGTGGGGGCGACGCAGTCGCGTCGTCTGCAGGCGCGGCGCAGGAGTCCTTGGGGTGGTCGCCGGCGGTGGACGAGCCAGGAGACGGTGAGGATGCTCAGGCGTCGGCCCTGCCAGGACACGTGCGGTGGCGGCACGGTGCCGGGGCAGTGCCAGACGAGGTGGTCGCCGTCGGGGGTGGTGTGTTCGGTGAGGATCGATCGCAGGGTGCGGACCAGGGGAGGGGCGAGCCCGAACCCGGCCGTCGCCGGCCCGGGCTGCGGGGGTCGTGGTGTGTGGGGCGCGGCAGTGTCGGCAGGTGCGGCGGCCTCGGTAGTGCTGGGTGCAGCCGGTCGTGGGGCCGTGGGTGTTCGTCCTCCTCGGGGTGTGGGTGCGGGTCATGGTCGGCCTCCGGCGCGGGGGTGGTCGTCCCATGTCCGGCCGTCGAGTTCGCGGCCGTTGGCCGTGGGGGTGCGGCCGCCCCACTGTTTGAAGAAGAACGGCACCTTCGCGGTTTGGTATTGGTCGCGTAGTGAGCGGGCCCAGTCGGGGTGCATCGGGCGGGCCTCCGGCCCGTTTCCCGGACTACGAAATTGCAGGTAAGCCCGTTCATCGTGGTGGCAAGGATCAAATGAGCTGTCCCCATCTCCGGCTCACGAGAAGGACAGAGTTGCTCGCCGGAATTCCTCACCCGCTTGGAGCCAACCAGGCCCGGCATCGCGCAGCCGCCACACGAACAGGTGAGCGCGCTGGCCGTGTAGCCCCATCACGCAACGCGGCAGGTGATGAACAGAGGCTCCCTGTAAGCTTCCGCGATGCTTGACGAATACGACATCCAATGCATGCGGGAGCACGTCGCGCTGGCGGTCTGGGGCGGCTTCAAGGACGAAGATCAAGTCAAGGCATGGGTGGAACGCCAGCTCGGAGCGGACGACCAAGCCCTTCGGGATGAGCTGAAGGCCTACGTTGCGCAACTGTTCCGTGAGCACCGTCGACGCGAGACCCGCTGGCGCAAACCCACGGCAAACGACGCCCTCGACCGGGCCTTCGACGAGCTGAACAAACGCGGGATCATCGCGCTCCAGAACGCGGGCGAAACCCTCTCTGACGGCTGGACCGAAGCCCACGAAGCCGCCTCGGCCCGGCCGACTCCCGCACGCGGAGCGGTCTTCTACCACGGCCAGGATCTCGAGTCCGGCGTCGCAGGCGGAGGCCTGATGCTGGCGTTCGGTGCTTTCGAGGACGACCTCGCGAAACCCGACGCGGCCAGCGCTGCAGTCGCCCGGGAGGTATGCGACGCCCTGACGGGTCACGGCGTCCGCGTGAAATGGGATGGCGCCGTCCACAGCCGCATCGAGATTCTCCCCTTCGCCTGGCGCAAACGCCGCTGGACCACCGCTCCCTAGCCTCGGTGGATGCAGCCCGCCGACGTCGGCTGCAGCGTCGGCGGGCGTTCCTTGTTGGACCGCCAACGAATAGGAACATGAGCAGGTCCGGCCGATCCCAAGGATTCTGACTATCCGGGCTCTCCGATGATGGGGAGGCCGATGGCCCCTGGTGGAAGGGCAGGCCGACGTTCACGCATCCGGTCGAGGATGACGAGCTTTCGGGCAGCCGCGTCGCGGCTGGTCTGGAGTCCTTCGACCTCGCCGAGCCAGCCGTTGAGCTTGGCTTCCTGGATGCGGTCGTTGAGGTTGGCGATGATCTCGGCCAGTCGAGGGCGCGCTCTGACGTCCAAGCGCAGGCTGGGACAACGAATGCAAGCGTGTTCGTGCTTGCACGCGGTGCCGTAGGCGCGGCCGCACTCGCCGAGTTCGAGCTTGCGGGCGTGGAAATGCTGCTGGAATTCGCGCCATTCCTCTTCGGTGGGCTCGCGGTACTCGGCTTCCGGTCGCAAGGTCCGGCGTCGGTCGAGGAAGGATCGGTAGGAGCGGACGAGGTCTTCGTCGAAGACGGCCATGTAGGCCTGTGTGGTGTTGATGTCGGCGTGGCCCAGCAGCTTGGCGACGATATGGACCGGCAGGCCGCCGGTGACCGCCTCGGTGGCGAAGATCCGCCGGAAGTCGTGTGGCGTGAAGCGCAGCACCTCGCCGACTACGTTCCGCAGTCCTGCGCGCTCAAGGGTCAGGTTGGGGGTCGAGCTGGTCGATAGTCACAGGGTCCCTCCGAACAGCACCTCGAGGTCGGTGGAGTCGTAGCCAGCGGCGACGGGTGCAGGAGGCTGCTGGGCACGATGTTGGCGTTCGACGAGGTGCTGCTGGACCCGGCGGATCACCGCAGCCTGGTCCTCGACCAGGTAGATCTCCGTGGTCGACAGGTCGGCGTGGCCGAGGATCTCCTGGACGTCTCTGAGCGAGAGCGCCTCGTCGCGGGCCATCCGAAGTGCGGCGGTGTGCCGCAGGTCGTGCATCGACCAGTTAGCGCCGAGCAGCGCGTTGACTCGCCGGAATACCGCCCGCAGGGCCTCATAGTTCAGTGGATGCCGGCGCAGCCCGTGGCCGTGGTCACGGCGCCGCAGGGTCTGCCAGACCCTGTCGGTGGGACGGAGCGGTTCGCAGAGCTCGGCGAGGTAGAGCCCAAGCCAGACGAACGCGTCCGGGCTGGTCGGGAGCCATTGCCGGGCCTGCGTGCCCTTGCGGACCACGCGCACCAGCTGATCGCCCCAGTCCAGGTCCTCGGCCCGGATGCCGAGGATCTCGGACGCACGGGCGCCGTTGCTGACCCCGATCGACAGGATCGCCCTGTCCCGGTTCGACTTCAGAGCGGCGAACAGCTCACGCCACCGCTGCTCCGGCATCTCCCGAGGCCTGGGCTTGGGGACTTTCGGGTTGTAGCGGAGCTTTCCCTCGTTCCGAAACGGCCGCAGTGGATTGTGATGCGCGTGGGGCCGCTGACCACGCCGGGCCAACTGCACCGGATTGATCAGCGGCCCCTCGCCCGACTCGATCCAGAACTCGTAGAAGGAACGCACGACCGCGTTCGAATGCCGAATGGTGTTCGCCTGGTACCGGTCGTTGAGATGCGGCTTGCGCGTGACCGGATTGATCGTGCCCGCTGTCTCAGCCGACTTCGTACGCCTCGCCCGGCGATACTTCGCCGCCTGCTTCAGCCACAGCACCAGGTCTCGGGCCTCGGCCGGCGTCGCCCGATTCCACTCCACGCCCACCGCGCGAAGCCACCGCCACCACCTCAGCAGCGCATACGCGTAACTCCGCACCGAACCGAACCGGTTGTCCCGGGCCACGAAGTCCACCAAGTACCGGCCGGACCGGCTCCACCGGCACGCTGTCCGGGCCGACCACCAGCCACGGCACCACACCCTCGGCGGGAACGACCCGGCCCCACTGCGGCAGCCGGATCGACTCGACCTCGCGCACCGCGCCTTCGAACATCCTCATGAACACGGGTCACAGCGAGACGGTGTCGCCGTATTCCTCGAGGCCGGCGTTGCCGCGGTAGAACTCGCCGTGGCATGCCTCGCCGTCGGCGAGGCGCAGGAGCTTGAGGTGGACCTCGGTGCGGTCCCAGGCGTCGTCCCAGTCCCGGCCCTGGAAGTACACGCGGTCGACGAGGCGTTCCTTGCCGCCGGTGTCGGTGATGTACAGGTCGGCCCTGAACTCGTCAGCCATCGCCGTCCGCGTCCGTCGTGGGGCGTCGTTGGGAGACGGCGATGACGATCCCGTCGTCGCGGACGCGGCGTACGCGTGAATGGGGCCAGTCCTCGAGGGCGTAGAAGATCGCGAAGTCGTCCATGTCGAGCCAGCCGCCGACGGTGCCGCGCGGGTCGTGTTCGGCGTCGGCCATCAGGACCGCGGCCTGGCCGGCGCGTGCGTCGAGGCCGTGCGGGCGACGGGCGGCGACGATCCGGACCAGCTCGGGAGTGAAGTCGCAGGTGGGCTCGAACTCCTCACGCAGGCGCCAGATCTGCCCGGAGGCGGCGATCAGCCAGGGAGACAGGTCGGCGACGCGTTCGCACGCGATGCGGGTGGCGACCAGGCGCGGCAGGTGGTCGTCGAGCATCAGGGAGGTGATCCAGGCGTTGACGAGCGCGGCTGCGCCGTGGGCGCCCAGGACGTGGTCGACACGCTTGTCGGCGTCGCGGGGCGTGGTCATCGACCGGCTCCCTTGCCGGCCGGGACGGCGGCGGCGAGGTCGGCCGCGAGAGTGCCCAGGCCGGCGGTGCGCAGGCCGGTGAGGATCAGGGCGTGTTCGTCGGTGTCGCCGCGCCAGGCGGCGAGTTCGAGGCGGCGGGCGAGGTCGGCGCGTGTGGTGGCGGTGGTGGGGTCTGGACGTGCGGGGGCTATGGCGCTCACGATGAGGAGGCCCTTTCTCGATCGACGGATCGGATGTGGGTGGGGTTCCGGGGCGGCCGCGCTGTGAAGGGTGGTGGCCGCCCCGGAGACCGGGAGTGTTCGCTGCGCGTCGTCGTGCGGTTCAACGGCGCGCTCGCGGCGTCGCTCAGCCGGTGATGTCGTCGACGAGGCCATCGGGCCCCACGGCGACGATCACCAAAGGTTGTCTCTGCACTCGTGAACGGCTGTGCCCTGAAGGCGCGTTCGCCGTCCGGTTGTGACGAGATAGTGCATCGCAGTGGTCATCGCCGCGGCCGTGCTCTACTGGGAGAAGCGAATGCCTCGCCCGGACCGGACCGGATCGGTGGGGCCGTCGGACCGGGAGCGTGACGTGGCGAAGACGTGGCGGTGGGAAAGCGATCACCGGTGCTGCGCCACCTGCCCGCCGGACAGCTCGCTGGTGTACGAGGGCGGGGGAGTGCGCTATCTGGGGTGGTGTTCGGACGTCGGCTTCGGTGGGGGTTACACGATCGGGGTCCAGACGATCGACGAGTTCGTGACTCGCGGACCTCTCGACGACACCATGCACCCGGCGCTGATTGCGGAGATCCGTGCATACCTGACGATCGCGTAAAGGGCCACGTGGCTCGCGAACGGCTCCGGCCCGGATCGTTGTCGGTGATCCGATCGTGGCGAGGTTGTGCATGCGGGCGACCGCGCCGACCGACCGGTACACGCCGTCGCCTTTGCAGCGGCAGTCGCACAGGATCTTCCGGTTCTTCACGCGGGCGAAGACGTGTTCGACGCGGGCGCGGACCTTGCGGTCCTTCGTCGGCGTGGTGAACGCCCGGTTCTCGGCCGGGGGTTCGGTTCAGTGGTGGCGGGTGTCGCCGGGACGGTGTCGGCGCGGACGTCGAGGCGGGCGGCGCCGGCGGGTGTGGATGTCGCCGGAGACGGTGGTCGCGGACAGCGCGCCGCGTGCGGTGGGCCGGGCAGTGACGGCGATGTCGCCCGGAGGTGGTGCGGGCGGCGAACGCGTTGCCGGTGTAGGCGGCGACGGTGATGTCGCCGGAGACGGTCGTGGCCTGAAGGCGGTCGGTGACGTGCCCGGCGCGGATGTCGCCACTGGTGCTGTGGGCCGCGAGGGTGTCGGCGATGTCGGCGACGACGTCGCCCGAGATCGTTCGCACGCCCAGGACCTGGAGGTGGCCGCGCACGCGCAGGTCGGCCGCCCGGTCGTGGTGCGCAACGACGAGCGCGCGGGCAGCCGCACCTCGAGAGTGATCGTGGCCGACTCGGCGCCGTCGGCGCGGACGCCGTGGGCGGAGACGACGCGGCCGTTGGTGACGACGTATCGGCCGCCGATGGTGATGTTCCCGATCACGGTCGTGCCGTACGAGACGCCACCGCCGTGGACGGTGTTCGTGCCGCTTCGGGGCTTGGGGATGTGGATCTCTAGCACCGGGGCTCCGCCGGTGGCGGTGTATTCGCGGATTGTCGCGGCGCGGACGGCGTCGGCGAGCGGACCGGTGTCCTGGGTCGTACGCAGGTCGATCCGGGCGCGGCGGCGCTGTTCGACGATGATGTCGACGCTGCCGAGGGTGGTTGTGATGTCCGGGCAGACCGGGCCGACGGTGCTCGCGGTCAGGGTGCGGTGGGTGCTCACGAGGTTTTCTCCATGGCTTCGAAGGCATTCGGGCGGCCGTTCGCCGCAGCCCCGGGCTCAGGTGCCGGACGCGGGGAGGTCGGGTGGTTGGGCAGTGGCCGTGGCGGCGGGGATCAGCTGGGAGCCGGGCCTGCCGGACGGCGGCCGTTGACGGTGGCGACCGCTGCTTCCCTGCGCGAACAGGCACGGAGTCCCGCCGGACTTGACCTGGTACATCACTGCATCGGCAGCACGCAGAAGCGTGGCCCGGGGCCGGCCCGGCGGGTCGGCGGTGTGGGCCGCTCCAACGGGACACCGAAAACGGCGGTTCCGTGTCCGCGTACACGGTGGGCATGTCCAAGCGCGCAGGTCGGCGAGCTCCCGGTGGACGTCGCGCGCGGGATGCGCGCGATCACGCCGAATTCGTCGCCGCCCAACCGCGCCACGCCGCCGTGGTTGGTGCACCGGCGTGCAGGCGCCGGGCGAGGGTTGCGACGTCCTGGTCCCCGGCTTCGTGGCCGCAGCGGTCGTTGATCCTCCTGAACGCGGCGCCGTCCAGGACCGGGACGTCGTCGACGCGGTGCCCGCCCGGAAGGGTCGGTGAGCGCTCGGCGGCGGGGCATACCGGTGAGTTCGCCGCGGTCCGCGACCACCAGGCGGCATCGGGATCGCAGTCGCAGGACTCGAGCCCGGCCGCGCGATCATCGGGCCGGACGGACCCGAGGCCCTGGCCCGGGCGTCGCTGCCGAACGAGGTCCCGGGCGTGCCCTGCGTCGGTGGCCGCGAAAGCGCGATCATGAGCCATGGCCACCACCGATCCCGCCGCCCTGTATCCCGACGTCGTAGCCGCAGGCAGCCTCGGCGCGACCCTCCGAGCGGTCGCAGCCGACGAAGGGCCTCCTTTCGCCGAGTCGGAATCCGACCCGTTGCGCCAGGCGGCGGTCGCGAGCGTGGTTCCGCATCGGACGGCTCTGACCGTCAGTGCCTGGGCGGCGGAGCGGCGCTGGTCGGTCCGCGGCTGTGAGTCGTTCCAGGGCCTGGCACTCGTCGAAGGAAGTACGGGGGACCTGACGCAGATCGTGCGGGCAGCGCGGGCCTGGCACGACGGAACCGCCCTGGACGACATTCACCGGGCCGCGCCGTTCGTGCACCTGACCGGTCGCCTCGACGTGACGGAACCGGATCCGGCGCGGCTGGCCGAGTCCGAGTGGCGGCACCTGCGCACGGAGGCCGGCGAGGAGGAGCGGCCCGGGTACCACGCGCTGATCGAGGCGGCCTACGCCGAGCCGGCGCTGCGCGGGCTCTACCCGTTCACCAGCCATGGAACGCTGCGGTTCTCCGGCAGTACCCGTCCCCGCCTCACCGTCGTCCCGGTCTGTCTCGACGCCCACCCGGACGGCCGGTACACGGTGAGCGCCCACTACATGGGGGAGGTCCTCGTCGAGACGACGACGGCGCAGGAGGCCGTGGCAACAGCCGTACAACGGCTGCCCTCCGGGCTGTGCCCGGTCGCGTTCGGAGCCTGATCACGCCGGCCCGGTGAGGGCGCAGCGTGGTCCGGGAGCCGGGTGAGCCGGCACGGCGAGGCGGTCGATCCGCCGGGACCGTGTCCGGGAAGTCGTCCCATCGCTCCGGCCCCCGACCCCGGATCGTTCCTCGCTTCCGGCGTCCCGGCGGAGACCCGACCCGCGTCGTCGACGTCGTCCGCGTCGCAAATCGGCCGGCGGACGCGGGCCATGCCCGGGCATGATTCGGGCAACCATGATCGAACGCGAGGACCCAACTGCCCGATGGACACTCCCGAGCCCCTCACCGACGAAGACCTCGACGAGATCGAGGAACTCGCCGCCGGCGCGACCCCCGGGCCGTGGCACGTGCGCCAACTCGACGACGACTACGCCATGAGCCTGGTCGCGGTCGGCACGGTCCCCGACACCGGACTCGGCGAGCGTTGGCCGGACTTCGACCACCGGGAGATCGTGGCCGCGACCCTGGTCCAACACCCTCGCTACGTCGACGTCGCCGACGGACGCTGGGACGAGAACGCCCTGTTCATCGCCCACGCGCGCCGTGACGTCCCGCGGCTCGTCGCCGAGATCCGCCGCCTGCGCCTCCTCCTCGAACCGCGGAACGCCCCCGGCGGATCCTGATCACGGGCGGTGAGAACCGTCGCAGGTGTGCTCGATCGTCGCCGTCGAACCTCCTCGGGTCCGGTGGAGATCGGGTCGCTCGTGGAACCACCGACCCGGCCGGCGCGGTGGTCACACGGCTACCGGTACAGCCCGAGGGTGTTGGGGCGGGGCACGCGGCAGGCCCTGGCGTGATCGCGCCCCCAGGTCCGCGCGGCGGCGGAGAAGCTTTCGGGGGTGTCGCTGCCGGAGGAGTCCCAGGTGTGTGTCCGGCGTCGCAGCAGTTGCAGCAGCCGTCGACGACCAGTCGGCCGAAGTCGACGCCGGGTGTGAGGACCACGGCCATGCCGCCGGTGGTCGTGTGGGAGGTCGCGCGTTCGATGATCGTCATCATGTGCCCCTTCGATCGGTGGGTCGGGTGATGCGGGCGACGGTCGGTCGTCCTCCGAGGACCCGGGCGGTGTGATCCCTGGTTCTGGGGGAGCAGCCGTGCCATCGGACGGCTATGCGGTGAGGGCCGGGTGCGTGCCGGCCCGACCGGAGCGCCGGCCGTTGACGGTGACGACGGCCGCGTCGGCCTGCATGCCCGGGCTCGCGCTCCCGCCGGACTTGACCCGGTACATCGCCACGTCGGCGGCGCGTGGCCCAGGGCCGGCCGGGCAGGTTGGCGGCGTGGGCAGCGCCGACGGACGCCGAGCACGGCACCGTGAGATCCCTGTCCGCGACGGGTTCGCCCAAGCGGGCAGCCGCACCTCGAGGTTGATCGTGGTCGGCTCGGCCCCGTGTGGGCGCGGACGTCATGAGAGGCGACGACGCGGCCGTTGGTGACGATGTGTCGGCCGCCGATGGGGCCGCGCGACGATGGTCCGGAGCCGCAACACCTGGATACCACCCATGCACCGACCCGGGTTCGACCCGCACGCCCACGAAGGCGCCGCCATCGCGCGTCTGTTCCACGACGTGCGCCCACCGGCGCGACAGGTGGTCCGGAGCCGACGTCGTCGACATGTTCGCCATGGGTGGGGTGATTGTGTGGATGGACGCGTGAAGGTTCTCCTGACGCCGATGGGCAACAAGATCAAGTATCAGATCGTCGGCACCGTTCACTGCGTTCGACCAGGGCAGGGTGAATTGCCCAACACACGAACGTACGACAGGGACGATCTTGTGTGGTTGAGCGTCTTCGGCTCCGCGAAAGCCGTCGCCGACTTTCTGCGCCGCGGCAAGAGAACAGCCATGGTCACGAGTCTTTACGACCTCGGATACTCCTGGTGTGACCGCCTCATGCCCCGCAAGGGGTAGCGATCGGCAGCCGGCGCGTCCGAGATCCTCGCCCTCGCCTTACGCGCACCTGTCCGCAGCCCGCCTCGTCTTCAGCGGCCTGACCGGCACGGAGGCGACCCGACGCATCACGGGGAGCGGGTGAGGCCGTCATGCCGGTCGGCGGCGATGTGTGGGACGGCCAGGTGCGTGCCCGGGCGCCCGGGGCGGCGGCCGTGGATCGACGCGACGGTCGCGTCGGCCTGCGTGCCGAGGTACGGAAACTTCGTCTCGCCGGATTTGACGCGGTACATCGCGACGTCGGCGGCGCGCAGCAGCGCGGTCCACGGCCTCCCGGGCAGGTCGGCGGCGTGCGTGGCGCCGATGGACGAGGAGACCTCCAGGAGCATCTCGGCGTGCGGGGCGGGCTTGTTCAACCGGGCGCGCAGGGCGAGGAGTTCACGGCCGGTGTCGGTGCGCGGTACGCGGACGATCGCGCCGAATTCGTCGCCGCCCAGGCGTGCGGCCAGGCCGCGGCGGGCGGCGCACCAGCGGTGCAGGCGCCCCGCGAGTGCGACCAGGACCCGGTCCCCGGCGTCGTGTCCGTGGCGGTCGTTGATCTGCTTGAAGCGGTCGCAGTCCACGAGCAGGACCAGGACGTCGTCGGCACGGTGGTCGGTGAGGAGGAGTCGGTTGCCGCGGTCGGTGAGGGCCTGGCGGCGGTGGATGCCGGTGAGTTCGTCGCGTCCGGCGGCCTCGAGGCGGCGGCGCAGGCGGACGTCGTCGGCGACCGCGAGGGCCGGCGGTAGGGCGGCGGCCGTGAGCAACAGGGCGCGGGAGCGCTGTCGTTGCGGGGTGTGGATGAGCATGATGGTGGCGATCCCGTCTCGTGGTGGGGCGGGTCACGGAGGCGCACCCGGCTGTCCAGGCGTGGGGGCGCCTCCTCGTCGTTTGATTCGTGGATCCGGTCACAGGTCAGGGGTGGACGACACCGGTGTTGTCGCAGGCGTCGCGCCCCTCGCCGGCACATCGGCAGAGGGTGATGTCGATCTCCTCCTCCTCTCGTCGTCGTCGAGGGGTCCGAGGGGCGGGGGCGGCGGTGGGATGCGGTCGTCGGACCGGGGGTCGTTGGACACAGGTGTCTTCCTTGGGTTCAACCAGTCGTCGTAATGGTGGTGGTGGTGGTTCGGGTTGTTCGTTTGCTCGCCGTCCCGGGCCTGCGGCGCCGGTCGCTGCTCCCTGGTGGAGTGCGGCGGCCGGTGCCCGGGGCAGGGTCGGTTTCCGGGTCGGTCGACGCGGCCGGGGCGGGTCAGCTGATGTCGAAGATCAATTCGTCGCTGCGCGTCACCATGACGGTGGTGTCGCAGATGCCGCACCTGTGGGTGAGGTGGTCGGCGTCGTCGTCGACCCCGGTCATGTCGGCGTCGCAGCACAGGGGGATGTCTGCCGGGTCGAACTCGTCGCCGATGGTGAGCTCGAAGCCGTAGCTGGTCGTGGGGGTGGCGTACATGTGTTCTCCGTTTCGTGTTCTCGGTTTCGTGTCCTGTGTGAGGGCGGCGGGCCGTGTGATGGCCGGAAAAAATCCACCGCGCCCCGGCCGGGCGGTTGATACCTTCGCGCGGGCGCGAGCGGTGGTCGGCGGTATGGACGAGTGCCTGGAGGACGCGGTGGCCCGGTCGTATGTGAACTTCGGGATCCTGGGCGACCTGTACGTGCGGTCCGACGGGACGTCGATGACCTTGACGCGACCGGTTGTACGCAATCTCCTGGGGACCCTCCTGAGCGCGGAGGAGACGCTCTCCGTCGAATGCCTGTCCACCGTGGTGTGGGGCCCCGAAGGGTGCAGTCCGGGCACACTGCACACGACCGTCTCGCGATTACGGGAATGGCTCGCGGAACACTGTGGTGATTCCGTGACCGTCAGCAGGAACGAGCGCGGCTACCGCCTGGACTACGTCCACGCGGACAGCGATCTCCGCGAATATCGGCGCCTGGTGGACGGGCCCCGCCCGGACGATCCCCGAGAACGGGCGCGGCTGCTGCATCGCGCCCTGGGCCTGTGGCGCGGGCCCCTGTTCGCGAACGGACCACACGGATTACGCGACGATCCGCTGGTGGTGCGATGGGAGACGTCCCGCATCGCGGTGGCGCTGGAACTCGCCGAGGCGACGGTCGAGGCCGGTGATCCCACGGATCCGGTCGTCGGGCGCCTCGAGAATCTGACGAGGGAATACCCGTACGAGGAGCGCGTGTACGCGGCCCTGCTCGACGGGTTGCGACTCGGCGGCCGGCGAGCGGAGGCGCTGCGCCGATTGGAGTCCGTGCGGCGGATGCTCGCCGACGAACTCGGTGTCGGACCGGGCGTGATCCTGGCCGAGGCGCAGGCGGAGCTGTTGCGGGATTCCGCTCCCGCGCCGGTGGTGGGGTCCAGGTCTCGGGCGGATGCTCCGGCGGATGCCCGGGGTTCCGTGTCGGCGGCGCGGGAGGGCCGCGTGGTACTCGGTTCGTTCGAGGCCCAACTGGCCCTGCCGCACGTGCGCGCGTTGATCTCGGGGGCACGGGAGCGCCGCCCCGAGGTCGTCGTCGAGGTTCGTCATCTCGACTTCGTGGGACAGACCGCCGCTCTGCTGTCCGGGGAGGTCGACGTCGTTCTGTGTTATCTGCCGGTCGCACCCGGGATTCGGGCGGAGCCCCTGGCCGTGGAACCACGGGTCGCGTGTGTGGCCGCCACGGATCCGTTGGCGGCACGCTCCGAGGTCGCGCTCGCGGATCTCGCGGATCGCGCGGTGGTGAGCGTCGATCCCCGTGTGCCGGGGGAGTGGCGGGACTTCTGGGCGGTCGACCCTCGCCCCGACGGCGGGCGCGTGGTGTACAGCGACGACCGTGTCTCCAATGTGGAGGCCCTCTTCGCCGCCGTGTCCGCCGGGAACGGCGTCGCGTTCGTACCCGCCGCCAGCCGCCGGTTGTACCCCAGGCCGGGCATCGCGTACGTCGACGTCACGGGACTCCCGCCGTGCACGGCGGGAGTGGCCTGGATACCCGACCGGGGAGGGGACGCGGCCCGGCGCTTCGTCGAGGGTACGCGTGCGCACATCCTCGCGGCTGACGGCGAACCCCCGGGCGCGGCCGAGCGGTAAGCGAACGGTAAGCGTGATCGGACAGAGTCTTGCCGCACCCGATGTACCGGGGCTCCGCGCCGTCGGTCCCACCCGGCCCGGCGCGGACGGACCACCCGGTGGACGTGTCGACGGGAGCGAAGCCTCGGCTCCCGCTCCGGTGGACACGACACGAATCGAAAAGGAGATTCCATGCCTGCCATGCGCAAGACTCTGCTCGCGGCCGCGGCCACGGCTCTGGCCGGCACGTTCGTCATCGCTCAACCGGCATCCGCTCAACCGGCATCCGCCCCGTCGTCCTCCGCGCGGCTCGCGTCCGGGAGCTGGACGGGCTGGGCCAGTACCAATTTCAGTGGTCTGGACAGGACGTGGTCCGGAGAAGTCGGCTCGTGCATCTACGTCGGCGACAACTGGAACGACAAAATCCGATCGGCCAAAAGCGCAAGCGCCACCACCAGGGTGGAGCTGTGGGACACCTGGAACTGCGAGGGTGGCGGGATCGTGATCGACGGATCCGGCTACTACAGCATCGGAGCCTGGGTCAGCGCCTACAAGGTCACCGCCGTCTAGCCGAAAACCCCCGGAGGCGGTTCGACCAACGTCGGTACCGTCCCCCAATCGTGGGCGGCGTCATCCCTCCGACCCTCCTGCCGGGCCTTGAAGCAGCACCGTCCACCGACGCGCGCGAACGTCTTCGATGTCCGTATCCCGAAACCGTCGAAGCACCACCGCCGCACGACCGAGGCCGCCCCCGCCACCGGCGAAGGGCGGCCTCGCCTCGTCGACGGACCGGACGAAACCACCGTTCCGCGCCGCCGGGTTCGCCGTTCGCCCCCACCCGCCGGGCGTGATGCTGGCCCGCCCCGGGGGTTCGGTGCCCGGACATCCGGGACGGGAGCGCCCCGGACACGTGTGTCCCGGGCGTGGCGAGCGGGCGGTCAGAGCCACGGCACGAGGCAGCCGAGGTGCTTGCGCTGGTTCTCGCGCTCCAGCGCTTCGGCGTGCGGGGTGCAGTATTCGTACGTGCCGCGATTGCTCTGCGGGGGAGCGAACGCAATGTGGGTGTGAGCATGCAGGCGTCGGCCTCGCGAGCGCGGGGATGTTCCTCTCCCCGAAGCCGGATCCGTCCACCCCCGAGTCGGCCCCGCGAGCGCGGAGATGGTTTCGGCGGCCACGGCAACGGCACCCGGGAAGTCACGTTGGCCCCGTGTCCGCGGGGATGGTTCCCGGGCAACCGGATCCCCACCGGGGTGGCGGTGTCGGCCTCGCGTCCGCGGGGATGGTTCCGGTGAGAGGAGCGCCGACGGGCGCAGCGCGGGGTCGGCCCCGCGTCCGCGGGGATGGTTCCGCGTTGAACATCTCTAGTGGCCCTGAGGACCATGGCGCCACTCCCATGAGCCGGGGGACCGCTCGGCTGGGTGGCTGGCCGCGGAACTCGGTTTGATGAATCCGACCCGGCAGCGATGAGTTCGGGCGGTGGGTTCGGTCTACACATCAGAGGTACGTTCATCTGATGCCGGGAGGAACCATGACCGAGCAGACTGCCAAGGCCCTGCCGCCTGTTGTCGACCGGGAAACGTGGCAGGCGGCGGTTGACGAGTTGCGGGTGCGGGAGAAGGCCGCCACGCGGGAGCTCGACGCCGTTGCGGCACAGCGTCGCAGGTTGCCGATGGTCAAGCTGCCGGATTACACGCTTATCGGGCCGGATGGGCCGGTTCGGCTGGTCGAGGTCTTCGACGGGCGTTCGCAGCTCATTGTCTACAACCACATGTGGTCCGACGGCGCGCAGTGGCAGTGCGGCGGGTGCACCAGCCTGACGTCTCAGTACGTTCGGCTGGGATTCCTCGACAACTACGATGCGCGCTTCGTGATCGTGACCAACGGGCCGATCGCGGAAGCGCTGGCGTACAAGGCCGAAGTCGGGAACACCATGGAATGGTACTCGTCGTCGGACAGCTCGTTCGGGGCCGACGTGGACGCGCCGCCCGGTGGGGGGTTCGCGGTGAACGTGTTCCTCCGGGACGGGGACACCGTATACCGGACCTGGCACACCTCCGGCCGCGGTACGGAACAGCTCAGCCACACCTTCCCGTTGGTCGAATTCCTGCCGTGGGGCCGCCAGGAGGAATGGCAGGATTCGCCCGACGGCTGGCCGCAGTCGCCCACCTACTCCAAGTGGCTCGACTCTCCCGATGTCGCGCGGCTCTACGGCCGACGGCGTGAGGCGTGAGGTCGCGCTGATGACGACGAAGCCCACGCACCAAGGGCACCTGGCGATCAACGGCCTGAGCCTCTACCACGAGGTGTACGGCGAACTCGGTACGTCGGGGACGCCTCCTTTGCTGCTCATTCCCGGCGCGTTCATGGGTACCGAGTCGATGAAGCCGTGGGTGTCGGCCTTCGCGGCCGGGCAGAGCCGGCGCGGCGGCGGACCGGCCGGCCGGCCCTTCGGTGTCCGCGGGGGACTTTGCTCGGTCGGCGGTGTGAGTCGCCGTGGAGTTGCGGCCGTTCATGGCTTGGGTAGGTCCGGGAGGACATGGGGTGTTTCCGCTGCTTGCCGGTGCCGGCGTTGAGAGGGGGTCGGTGTTGATCGTGGCGGTCCCCGGCCGGCTCGAGGACCGGCCACCGTCTTGGCGGGCGTCGACGTGGGAGGTCCGTCGGGTGAACTACCTCGGAGACGAGGGAAGTCGATCTTGCGGAAGCTAACGCATGGGTAGCAGGATGCAACCGTACGAAAAGTGCGTTACCCGCTGGTAGATGCCCAGGGCATCCAGTGTCGGCCCCGCGAGCGCGGGGATGCTCCTGTGAGGCGACTCGGAATCGAGATCGACGGAAAGTCGGCCCCGCGAACGCGGGGATGCTCCCCTGCGAATGCCGAACCCACGCCCCGAGGCGCCTTACAAGGCCACTGGTGTCGGGCGACACGGGCTTGTCAGTCGATGGCGACACAGAATGTGTCGGTAGCGGTCGGCGTCCGCGTCGATGCCCACCGGCCAGCCAGTGTCCGCCCACGTTGCCCCGGCCTCGTCCCTGTGTGACTACGGGCTCGGTTCTGCGTCGACAAGGGAGGTGATCGTGGATATCAGCTCGTTGAGCGTCGTGACCGTGCTCGTGGGAAGTTCGTCGAGTTCCCCACGGTCGAGCGCGATCGCGTAGATCGTCTCCAGTGTTCCGGCCAGTGGACGCAAGTCGTCACGTACAGGTCCGGGCTCCAGTGATTCCACGGCGTACTCGATGTCGTCGACGAGCCGGCGGAGGGAGGTCTTTCCCTCTCGGAACTCGGCCACGCTCTCCCGGATGTAGCCCAATCGCGCCTGATGTGTCGCCACTTCACGGTTCTCCGTTCTCGTGATCGTCCGGGACGTTTCGGTCCGGACGCGCTCACGATATGGCTCTGGTGACCGACGGGAGCCGTCCAGCCCCACCTGAAGTCCGACCCGAACCCACGCTCCGAGGCCCCTCACGAGGCCACTGGACCCGCATGTTCCAGCTCAAGTATCTTCAGAAATCTTGAACATCATTCCGGCGATGCTTTCAGGTATCTCCGATACGGGTCGGCCCCGCGAATGCGGGGATGAGCCCATGGCCACGAGGACGCGCCGGGCGCGCGGGTGGTCGGCCACGCGAACGCGGGGATGAGCCTCTCCAGAGTCTCGTAGACGTAGGTTCCGCGTTGTTGGCCCCGCGAACGCGGGGATGTTCCTCGAGTAACCGCCCACCTGGTCATTTGAGGAGGCGTCGGCCCCGCGAGCGCGGGGATGTTCCTGGATTGGATCGGTTGTCACTTTGAAATCACGATGCGGGTGGAGCGCGGCGCCGGGTGGCCTGTCCTCGGTGGCCGTCGTCGCCTGCGGTCTTCCGGATGGTGTGGGTACTGGGGGTGTCGCATCGGGTGGTACCGGAGTCCTGGGCCTCGCGAACGAGGCGCCGAGCGTGGTTGGTTGCCTAGCGTCTGAGTCATGGGATCACACTTTTTGCACTCGTCCGGGGACACCGACATCCCGGTGGCCACTCGCCGTTGCGGGCCCAGGTCGGGGCGGCTGAGCCGAATCCTGCTTCCCGTCCTGCCGTTGCTGTGCCTGGCGGCAACCGTCTCGGGGACGCCCGCTCAGGCCGCGCCGGCCTCTTCGGCGGTGTCCGCCGACTCCTCCTCGTCGCAGGAGGGTCCCGCGCGCGCCTTGGCGCGTACCGCGCACCCGCTGGGCAGCACCGTCCCGGGCGGCTCCGACGCGGATCTGCGGGCGTTCGACACGATGATCCGCGGCGCGGACGTGGTCGGCGTGGGCGAGGCCACGCACGGGTCGAGCGAGTTCTACACCGTCAAACACCGCCTCTTCCGGCACCTGGTGGAGCGCCAAGGCTTCCGGAGCTTCGTCCTGGAGATCCAGTGGAGCGCCGGGGTGCGCCTGGACGAGTGGGTCCGCCACGGCGGGGGCGACCTGGACACGATCATGGACGAGGAGTTCCAGGCCGGCGGCAGCCTGTGGAACACCACCGAGACCCGGGACCTGTTCCGGTGGATACGAGCCTGGAACCTGCGCCACCCCCAGAGCCCCGTCCGCGTCGCCGGGGACGGCCCCGAGTTCGCCGGGCCCGCCCTGTTCGACACCGTCACGTCCTACGTCGCCCGCACACGTCCCGACCTGCTGCCCGAGGTCCGACGGCTGTACCGCGAGTCCCGACCCACGGCCTCCATGGAGGAAACCTTCAACGCGCGCCTGGCCCTGCCCCTCGCCGACCGCACACGCATGCGCGAGGACACCCGGCGCGTCCTGTCCCTCCTGGAGCACCGTCCCGCGGGCATCACCGCCAAGGAACACGACCTCATGCTCCAACACGCCCGAGCCATCGCCCAGAACGCCACCCTCTTCGGGTTCGACATCGCCAACGACGCCGCCGCCGCGTTGACATACCGCGACCAGGTCATGGCCGACAACACCGCCTGGTGGCAGCGGCACACCGGCACCAAGGTGTTCCTCTCCGCCCACAATTCCCACGTCGCCGGCGAGAGCGCGGCACCCGAGAGCCAGCCGAAGACGCAGGGGCAATTCCTGCGCGAACGGCTCGGAACACGCTACGTCAACGCCGGATTCACCTTCGGCCGAGGATCCTTCAACGCCATCGACCCCACCGCCTCCGGATCGACCTGGCGCCGCGTCGACGTCGGCCCCACCCGCGAGGGCAGCGGGGAGAACACCCTGGAGAAGGTGTCCCGACGCGATTGGTACCTCGACACGCGCACCGCGGCCCCCGGTACCGCCCGCAACTGGCTCACCACCGCACACCCCATCCGGAACATCGGCGCCTCCTGGCCCGTCGACGCGTACGAGAACACCCGGCTGCGCTCCACCTACGACATCGTGATCCATCTCCACAACATCAGCGCCTCGCACCGGCGCTGATCCACACCGCCGGATGCCGCGACCCATCGTCGCCCGTTCACCCTGCGGTCCGGTGCCGTCGCCCACGCCGAACAGCCCGGGCCGGGGACCGTGCCCGTCCGCGACGCCGGTCTCCGCCCGGCGAGCCCGTCGAGGCCGCGGGCACAACGGGAGCGCATCCCGACAGCTCCCGCCGTCGGCGCCGGCGCGTCGTCGTGATCGGCGGCACCGACCTCAACGACGGTGAGACGTGTTTCGCCGATATGCCGCGTCCGCGCCCGGTGGCCTCGACTCGAGGACACCGGGCCGGGCGGTCGGATGGTGACGCGTGGGGAACGCGCAGACGTGTCGGCGCGTGGCCCAGCAGGGTGGCCGTCGAGTCGACGATCGACAGGATCGCCCGGGCTGGGGCCGTCACCAGCGGAATCCGTACAGGCGGCGACCGCCACCACGCCTCCGTCGCCGTGGAGCCGTGGCGGTGGGTGCTTTGCACGTTCCGAGGAAGTGCGGGATGCCTCCGGTACCTGCCGATGCCGGCCATGCCATCGAGGGCCGAGGCGGTGCCGATCCTTGCGTTCCCCGGCCGGCCCGGATCGATCACCGCTCGAGAGGCATCGAGGGGATCATCGGTTGAACCACCTTGGTGTCGCACGGGGTTCCCGCGCGTCCGCGGGGATGTTCCCTCGTCCTGGCCGAAGGGGCGGTGTGGCCTCTCTGCCACCGGAGTGCAGGTGCCGGCAACTGCAGGGGCTCCCGCACCGTTGGGCGACGCGATCGCGCACTACGGCCGCATCTCCAAATCCCTGCACATCCTGCGGCTCGCGGACGAGCCCGGCTACCGGCGACAGATCAAGGCCCAGGCCAACCTCCAGGAGGGCCGGCACTCGCTCGCCCGGAAGATCTTCCACGGCAAGGCCGGGCAGCTCTACCAGAACTACCAGGACGGCATGGAGGACCAACTCGGGGCGCTCGGCCTGGTCCTCAACGCCCTGGTCCTGTTCAACACCCGCTACATGGACGCCGCGGTCAAGCGGTTGCGGGCCGACGGTTTCGATGTCCGGGACGTGGACGTGGCCCGTCTTTCACCGTTCGTGCGTGACCACGTGAACATGCTCGGGCGGTATTCCTTCGCCCTGCCCGAACTGCCCGACGAGTTGCGGCCGTTGCGCGAACCGAACGCCGACCACGGGTGAGGAACCGCCGGGCGGGCACGCCGAAGGGCGGCGCCGCCCGGCGGTGCGTGCCCGCCGGACGCCTTTCAACCCGGCCGATCGGGGAGATTTGTGACAGCCCGTCAGCTTGGCTTTCGACCTTCACGTCGGGATCAGCCGAGCCGGCTTCCATCTGTGCGGGAAGGTCACGCTCCCCGGCGGCTTACAGGAAGTCGGCCGGGTCGGCGGGTCGGTTCGGTAGTGGTCGACTCCGGGCGGGCGGCACCCTCGGCGATCAGCCGCTCGTGCCGAACCACCCCAACATTCTTGGTGAATCACGAGGTGCGATCGTGTGCGGATGGCCCGGCGCCGGACGCCCCCGCGCGGTGTGCGGTGTACATGGTCCGACTGCGACACGGTTACATCGCCGGGCCACACGACCAACGAACGGGGAGTAGACCATGGATACCGCGGTGCCGAGTTTCACACCATACGAGCGGAAGCTTCTCGCCATGGTTGCCGACCTGACCCACACGAGTGCCATCTCGATACTCGATATCGAGGAAAACGGGGTGGCGACCGGGGCGGGCGAACCATCCGAGATTTTTGAAGAGATCGCGAAAGGCGACGGCTTCGATCTGGGCGGGTCACTGGGTCCCCGCTTTGCGCGTTTCCTAGGGCTCGGAGTCTCCTGGCAAACCCGGGACACCGTTCCCCTGACCGGAGAGTTCTGGACGGGTCACCTGCTCGACTCGATCGACGCCGGTGCGCCCACGAATGCGCCCGCGAGTGCGACGAGCGACGAGGTCGAGGTGTTCTCCCAGTTGCGCCTGATCGAGGACCAATCGAGATGGGCGGGCAACTCTTTCACCGCGATCCGCCTGTTCCCGGGCGTGACGATCCCGGAACTGTGGTACTTCTCCATCGCCCATGGACTCAACAAACTGGACATCGACTACTGCGAGTACTTCGATCATCTCCTCGTCGCGAAAGGGGTCTACGGGTGGCAGCTGCTCTTCGCCGAAGTCTCCCTCGCCGACCCGGCACACGTGCACACCCGGCGACGTCTGACCACGATGCTGCACACGCTTCCGAGGCTCTTCCCGGACGAGGATTACTCGTCTCTGGAAGCCCGGTTGCGCGAAAGACTGTGAACACGGGCAGGGCGGGCCGGTGTCCGACATTCGATCGACGACACACCTGCCGCCAGGCTCGGCCGGCGTATATCGCGGATGCCGACCGAATCGCCGATTTCTTCGCGTCCGACAGAACCTTGCAAAGGTCAGCTTGACTTTGCATCTGGTCCGGCATTGATCAGCGTGACTTTTCGAGGACCGGAGTTATCCGGTCCTGGTGCGTGCATTGGGGTGCTGCCGGGCGCGGTCGCCGGGCCGCCTGCGGAGGGATCCGACTGCGGCCGGCCCCCTTCCCCGGTGCCGGTTTTCACCGCCCCGGGAGGGCTAGCCGAGACGCGGACCCGGGGCGAGCCGCCCCGCCCGGTCGGGCGGCCGTACCTGGGCGCGGCGATCGATGTGGCGAGCCGGTGCGTGGTGGGCCTCGTGCGGCACGCCCCGCCCCTTGGCCTTAAGAAGTCGTTTCATTTGGGGTGTTCGCTATTCTGGCGGGTGTGACGACGCTTGTGGAGCGGCTGGTGCCGGACGAGTTGTGGGAGTTGTTCGAGC
>NZ_JBIWJT010000038.1:0-62834 GCF_044765325.1 Embleya sp. NPDC127516
GACCTCGACGACGTCTTCTTCGCCCTCACCGGCGGCACCGACCAGCCGAAGGAGGCTGTCCGATGAGCTCCCTCTCCCTCGCCGTACGCGACTCGTCCACGATGCTGCGCCGCAACCTGCTGCACGCGCGGCGTTACCCGTCCCTCACCCTGAACCTGCTGCTCACGCCGGTCATCCTGCTGCTGCTCTTCGTCTACATCTTCGGCGACACGATGAGCGCGGGCATGGGCGACGGCGGAGGCGACCGCTCCGAGTACATCGCCTACGTCGTCCCCGGCATCCTGATGATGACCATCGGAGGCACCGTGGTCGGGACCGCGGTGTCCGTGTCCATGGACATGACCGAGGGCATCATCGCCCGCTTCCGCACGATGGCGATCCACCGCGGGTCCGTACTCATCGGGCACGTCATCGGCAGCGTCCTGCAGTCGATCGCCAGCGTGTTCCTGGTGGGTCTCGTCGCCGTGGCCATCGGCTTCCGGTCCACCGACGCCACGGCCCTGGAATGGCTCGCGGCGTTCGGCCTGATGGCACTGGTCGCCCTGGCGCTCACCTGGGTCGCGGTCGGAATGGGCATGGTCAGCCCCAACGCCGAGGCGGCCAGCAACAACGCGCTGCCGCTGATCGTCCTGCCGCTCATCTCGAGCGCCTTCGTCCCGATCGACGCGATGCCGGGCTGGTTCCAGCCGATCGCCGAGTACCAGCCGTTCACCCCGGCCATCGAGACCCTGCGCGGCCTGCTGCTCGGCACCGAGATCGGGCACAACGGATGGCTCGCGGTCGCCTGGTGTCTGGCCCTCTCCGCGCTCGGCTACGTCTGGTCCAAGGCGGTCTTCAACCGCGACCCGAGGTAGTCCGGGACGAACCCGCGGGCCGTCTTCCGCAACTTGTCCCACTCGGGGCGGCGTACACCGACACCACGTCGGCGTGCGCCGCCCCCGTTGTGTTTCCGGTTGTTCGTCGGGGCCGGGCTCGGGCTCGGACTGCGGACATCGAGCGTTGGAATTCGGACTGTGTCGGGGTCCGTTCGAGCGGGGTGGGGTGGGCAGGGTGGGGTGTGGCGCGGCGCGGCGGGGTGGGGCGATACGGGGCGACATCCGCGGACACGACGTCGCAGAACTGTCGGTGGCCTGACCGGCGCGACCCCGCCGTGCTCCGAGCCGCGGGTCGCGAGCCGCTCACCGCGTACGGCGCTGACGGATGCAGTTTTCCGAAGGGTGGAGGATGCCCTCGCTCGGGGTCTGGCACGCTCGGTGCCGGCGCTACGCCGGCGCCCCCGCCTCACGGGCGCGGAGATGCGTCCCACGCGCGAGGGCGGCGGCACCTCGGTACGACGAACAGCCGCCCCGAAGCCGCCCGCCGGATTCCGGGTTCCGACCTTGCCGGCGCAAGCTCCCGTGCGTGCGAGCCGGGGTCAGCGCACACGTACTCCGTCGATGGCGATCGCAAGCAGGAGATCGGCCTCGACCGGACCGTCGACATCCTGCTCGGTAGCCAGCGCGATGGCGCCGACGAGCTTCAGCAACCGCGTGATGGTGATGCCAGGCCGCACGGCGCCCGCCGCCTGGGCCCGTACAAGGAGCGCGCCACCCGCCTTGGTGATCATGTCGTGGCAGGTCTCGCCCAGCCCCGGATCCCCGTCGCGCATCAGCGACGCCCCCAGGCCCCGGTTGGCTACGGCATGCGCACCGACGGCGTGCAGCCAGGTGGACAACGCCTGGCCCGGGTCGGGTTCGGCGAGCAGATCGCGCGCCCTCGCACACAGGGCTTCCACCCGGTCCTTGAAGACCGCCTCCAGGAGTGCCTGCCGGGAGGGGAAGTGGCGGTGCAACGTGGCCGATCCGACTCCCGCGCGGCGGGCGACCTCCTCCAGTGAGGCGTCGGCGCCGTACTCGGCGATCAGGGCCCCGGCGGCGGCCACGAGCTTCTCGACGTTGCGGCGGGCGTCCGCGCGCATCGGTCGGCCGGGCGGGGCGGCGTCCTTGGGCACGGGCACTCCTGACGGCTTGAAAAGTGGGGTGGTCCTCCATATCGTAGCGAACAAGAAATGGAGGGCCACCCCACTTATGGCGTGGCTCCCTTCCGCACGGAAACGATGGAGAAAACAAACGTGATGCCGACGCAGAAGACCGTCGTGGTTGTGGGAGCAACCGGCTTGCAGGGCAGGGCTGTCGTACATCACCTGCTCCGCGACGGCCGGCACGTGCGTGCACTGACACGTGATCCGAACGGGGTGCAGGCCGCCGCCCTGGCACAGGCAGGCGCGCAGGTAGTGCGGGCGCGGATGGAGGACGTCGACTCCCTGGCCGCTGCGGCCGAGGGCGCCTGGGGCCTGTTCAGCGTCCAGCCCACCGTCGGATCGCCGGGCACCGCACCGGACTTCACCGCCGAGGACGAGGTGACCTGGGGCATCAACGTTGCCGAGGCGGCGCGGGCCGCGGGTATCGGGCACTTCGTCTTCACCTCGGTCGCCGGAGCGGACCGACACCGCGAGGAGAAGCTTCCGGTGAACCTGGTCGCCAAGTGGCGGATCGAGCAGCACATCGCGGCACTGGGGCTGCCCGCGACGATCCTGAGGCCGGTGTCCTTCATGGATAACTTCACCGGCGGCTACGCGCTGCGGAACGGGAATCTGTCCACCGGGCTCGCCCCCGACATCTCCCAGCAGATCATCGCCGTCGACGACGTCGGCGCCGTCACCGCACTGGCGTTCTCCCGACCGAAGGAATGGATCGGCCGAGCGGTCTCCCTCGCGGGAGACGAACTCACCCCGGTTGAGATCGCCGCGGCCATCGGGAAAGCACTCGGCATACCGCTTCCCTACATACAGATTCCGATCGACGCGATCCGGGCCCTGAGCGAAGACTTCGCCTACGCCAACGAATGGCTCAACGAACGCGGCTACCGCGCGGACATTCCCGCCACCCGGAGGATCCACCCGGGCGTGACGGACTTCCGCACGTGGCTGGAGAGCACCGGCGCAGCCCGGATCGCCGCATTCCTCGACGCCGAGCGCACGGCCGGACAGGACGCATGAGCACCCGCACGCACATCCGCATCAACGGTGACACGCACGGCCTCGGCCATACCCACGGCCACCGCCACACCCACGGCCTCGGACGCGTCGGGATCTGGGCAGGGGACTTCGATCGTCTTCGCGCACCCGAGATCCGTACGGCCGCCGCCGCGATCGAGGAACTCGGCTTCGGCACGCTCTGGTTCCCCGAGACCACGGGACGGGAGGCCATGGCCCAGGCCGCGATCCTCCTGGCGACCACCCGGCACATCACCGTGGCCACCGGCATGACCGACATCTACGCCCGCGACCCGATCACAACCGCCGCCGGGCAGCGCACCCTGGACGAGGCGTTTCCCGGACGGTTCCTGCTCGGCATGTGGGACAGTCACCCCAGCCTGGCCCAGGACATTCGCGGCCACCGCTTCGGCCCGCCCCTGGCCACCATGCGCTCCTACCTCGACGCGCTGGACATCGCCCCGTTCGGGCCGCCCGACACCGCGACCTCACCGAACCGCGTACTCGCCGCCCTGGACCCCGACATGCTCGCCCTCGCCGCCGAACGCGCCCGGGGCGCAACGGTGTTGGGCATGCCCGTCGAGTACACCCACACCGCAAGAACCATCCTCGGGGACGACGGCCTCCTGGCCATCACCCAACTGTGCGTACTGGGCGACGACCAAGCGGCCACCGCCGACCTGGCCCGCGCCACCGCCGCGGACGCACTGCCGAACCGTCACCAACTCCTGCGCGGACTCGGACACGAGAATCCGGAAGCCCTCGACAACCGGCTCGTCGACGCCTTGGTCGCCCACGGCCGCGCCGGGGACATCGCCCACCGCGTCCAGGCACACCTCGACGCCGGAGCCGACCACGTCAGCCTCCACCTCGTAACGTCCACCCCCGGCTCCCCGCCCATACGGCAGTGGGAGCAACTGGCGAAGCACCTACCCGTCTGACGCGGCACGACCGCGCACGAACCCGGACGGCGGCGCGCGTACCGAACCCTGAAGAACGGTGGCCAGGAGACTTGTACGGCGCGATCGTGAGCGAAGCCCCACGGCGGTGGAACCGAACCGGGTGAACCCGTCTTCCTGGGATTGAAGTTGCCGTTACGGCATCTCCTACGGCCGCGCGAGTGATGAGCCTGGCCGACCTGACGGCGGCCGCGGCCACCGGCCGACGCCGAGCCCGTGCAGGCCGAGACCGACGCCCGCTGCCGCGCCTTGACCGAACTGCGGCCCGTGTCCGCCGAGGAGTACCGCACCATCGGCCGCACCTGCGTGGCCAACGACGCCTGGCACGCCGCATACGCATCCGAGGCAAGCGCACCATTCCTGGCGGCATACCAGCGGGACGCCATCCAGGCATACACCACCACCCGGCTGCACTGACCCCCACCGCCGAACTGCCCCTACAACAATGGCCCCTGCCGGCGACCACACCGACAGGCTCCACCTCGCCCGACCCCGCAGGCACCGGGCGAGGCGCCGTCCGTTCTCGCGCTCAGGCTCAAGCTCAGGTTCCGTGGCTCAGGTTCCTTGGCTCAAGTTCAGTGGGCTTCACGAAGTGTGATGTAACGGCGTCCCGGGAGCGGAGCGAGGCGTCGGAGGATCACCCTGCGCGCGTGTTCCCGGCCTCGGCGCGCGTGCGTTGGTACGATCACGCATGACCTCACAGCGGGCGAACGGCGTCGAACTCGGCATCGAGAGCTTTGGTCGCGACACCGATCCGCTCGTCCTCCTGGTCGGCGCAACCACCATGCTCTCGTGGCCGGATGCGCTGTGCGAGCGGCTTGCGGCGGGTGGACGACGGGTGGTCCGCTACGACCTGCGCGACTGCGGAGCCTCGACGACCGTCGACCCGGAGGCGCCGGCGTACAACCTGCGCGATCTCGCCGCCGACGCCGCCGCGCTGGTCGGTGCCCTCGGCGCCACGACGGCCCACCTCGCCGGAATCGGCGTCGGCGGAATGGTTGCCCAGGTCGCCGCGCTCGACCATCCGGACGCGTTCTCGGCGCTGACCCTGGTGGGCACGCGGCCGGTCGCGCCCGGCCCCGTCGACGACGACCTGCCGGACCACCACGCGGCGACGATACAGGCGTTGTTCTCCCGTCCCATGCCCGACTGGAGCGACCGGACGGCGGTCGCGGCATACGTCGCCGAAGGCGCGGAGTTCCTTGGCAACGACCCGGAACAGGTACGCAGGACCGCGGCCCGGATCTGGGATCGCACGCCCTCGACCGAACCGGCGGTACAGCAGGCGAATCAGCTCGCGATGGTGTTCGCCCGCCTCGACTGCGCGCCGCGCTGGCGCGAGCGCCTGGGCGACCTCGCACTTCCGACCCTCGTCGTGCACGGACGCGTCGACCCGTTCTTCCCTGTGGGCAACGGCGAGGCACTCGCCACGGCAATCCCCGGAGCACGCCTGCTCGTCCTCGACAAGATGGGCACCGTCATCCCCGACACGGCGGCCGACAAGCTTGCGGCGGCGATGCTCGAACGTTGACGCCGCCTACGACTCTCGGAACCCGGGCCCACGGCTTCACGGTTCGGGTCGAGCGGCCCGGCACGGTGCGGCTGCTGCTGCGGATCCCGTGACGCGCCGGTCATGCCCGACGTGGCACTCGTCGAGTGAGCCGGAGCCTCAACGACCGACGCCACACGCTTCGTGCGCGGAGCCGCCGTAGGCGAGAGCGAGGCGGGTTGCTGCGTCGATCACGGCAACGCCCGTGTCGGAGGCGCAGGATAGGGTCTCCGCGTTGATTGAGGCCGGTCAGAGCACCTTCGAGGTCCGCGGTCATGGGGGGTGGGGCCGGAAGGGCACAACTGAACACAGGCAAGCCCACTTCGTGGAGGCCCTACCGGCATCCATACCTCACCCCCCTTCAACGCCCCGCCGCAGCACCGGTTGTGCGAGGGGACCGGACCGGCGGCTTGGAACGCCCCGGCCGCGCCGACGAGATCTGGGCCCGATCCCAGGCCACCTTCCTCAGCAAGGTTGTCGGCCCGCACTTCGAACAGATCTGCCGCGCAACAGACATACGATGGGCGCCGGCCGGAGCACACCGGCTTGAAGGTGTCGTCGCATGGTGATCGGGTGATGGGCGCGAGGAAGCGAAGTCAGGGCGTGGGCGGGACGACTCGGTGAGTTCATGGCCGCGTTGGAGCTTGTTCGGACCTCTCTTCGGCCAAGGGAGCGGACTACACGATTCGGGGTTGCCGGTGGTGTCGCGGCGAAGGGCCCTCGGGTGAAGCCATATTTGAAGAATTACCGTGCCGAGGACCCCATCCTCAAGGCGGTAGGAGTCGGCGTCGGCGTTGCAAAGGACTCCCGGCCGACCCCGTTCCGGGCTCCTCGTGGGATCACACCTGACGATCCGTTCTACCGCCAGGTGCTGGCCGCACGTTCCGTAGCCGAGGTGGGGGACCTGCTGCACACCAAGTTCGGCCAGGATGTCGGGGAGGTCGTTGTCGATATAACCGGTGCGGACCTGTACATCGCCAAATTCGTCGCCATGGCCGCCGGACACTGGTCCGGACTGCACCCGGGACACGACAACCTCGGCTACCTCGGAATCAAGGACACCGACTGGGGCAACGACCTGTACGCGGCTCACGCGAATCCGGCCGGGGCGGTCCTCCTGCATGCGACGAATTTCAGAGGCGAGGGCTACCGGGATCGGCTGGCAGAGGGAGTCGTCGGGGGTATCGAGCACGTCATTGACGATTCGCCCGAATACGCGGCGATCACGCACGTACTGCACGAACTGTCCCATATCGAGGCGTACAGATTCGGCGGCGAGAATCACTCGTTCATGCCCAACATCCTCAAGGCAGACAGGAAGGCCGCTCGCAGAGCCAAACCGCGGTTCAAAAACACCTCGTCGCGTCGGACAGCCCAGCACCCGGCCTTCGCGCGATTCCCCCGGCTACGTCTATTGGACGACAAGGCGATCGCCGAACAGATCAGCCCCTACGCCGCAACGGGCAAAGAGGAGACCTACGCGGTGGCGAAAGCCAAGGTCTACATCGCCGGTGATCAAGCAGGGGACGCCAGCCTCATGGTGGCGGGCCTGGGGCCGTCCATCGCCGCGGAGATCGCCGCAGCCCCGGGGCTGGTCGTCACGTTCAACCATCTGCGCCACCACCTCGACGAGGTAACCGGTCTGGAAACCACGAACCTGGTGGCTCGCCGTCGCGAGATCGAGAACGCCCGCGCCCTCGCCGAACAAGCGAGACAGGCCAGACAAGCCCGTGCGCAAGCCACCCCGCGCCGAGGACTCCGGTCGCTGTTTCGTCGGGGCCGGCACACTCCCACTCCCGCGGTCGTGCAGTCACGCCCCCGACAACCGCTTTCCCTTTCGACTCCACCCGGCACAACCAAGCCGACGCACAGAACGAACGCGTTCGGACAGCGAGTTACCGCTGCGCCGGATTCGGGGTCGAGTGTCGGACCCGCGACCCGCACGCTGCGCGCCGGCGCCGTGGCAGTGGCAGGAGCACACGGCCCTGCGGTTCCGGTGACCCCACATCGCCATCACATCGTGCTCGGCGGCAAGTTGGCGTCGGTGCTCGGTCCCGCGAGTGAGGCAGTGCCGCGTGTGGGCTCGGGCGTGGTGAATACAGCGGCATCGCCTCCGGCGGGTGTCGGGAAGGGGGATGACCGCAGTCGGTCCAAGGACTCCGGGAGGTCCCCACGCGGGTTGGGGTGAGCCGGATCCGGATGGCGCGCACGACTGGTGGGGGCCGCCTGGTCCACCCGTATGCGACGGCTCAAAGCCTTGGCTCGGCGCTCGGATTGCTGTTCGATCCTCTCCCCGGGGCGGGGCGGTGCTCCACATCGGCGCCGGGCTCGGTGCGCGCTGCCGATATTCGCCGCCCGACCGCTACCGGTATTCGTCAGGTCCGACGATGGGAGTGCGAAGCACGCCGATGGATTCGATTTCGACCTCGACGACGTCTCCGGGGCGGAGGAACTGCGGCGGGGTCATGGCCACGCCGACACCGGCCATGGTGCCGGTCGCGAGCACATCGCCGGGGAGCAGGGTCACGGTGTCGCTGATGTAGGCGATGATGCGGGGAATGTTGTGCAGCATCTCGGAGGTATTCGCCTTCTGCCGAAGCTCGCCGTTCACCCGTGTGCAGAGGTCGAGGTTGTGCGGGTCGTCGATCTCGTCGGCGGTCACGAGGACCGGTCCGATCGGTCCGCTCCTGTCGGCGTTCTTGCCAAGCGTCCACTGGGTGGTGCTTGGGAGCAGCCGCAGTCGCCGTGGGATCGATAGCGGCCCGGCTGCGAGCGCAGTACTCGGCGTGGTGACGGCGTACGTGGTGACGGCTCACATGGCGGGGATCACCGGGCCGTGCCGGCACTCGGGGTTGAAGTGGTGGAACAGCGCTGTGCCGATACCCGTGCCGACCGTTCCCGGGCAGGGCTGCGCGGCCTGCGGGGCGGCAATCGATCGCTTGTGCTCCGATTCGAGCGCCGCGAACGTGGCCGGCTCCCGGCTCGGTGCGGGGTACGTGGAATCCCGGATTACGCGGATACCCGGGCGACGGACGCGACCGATGATGTAGCGCCGGCGGGCGCCGGCTCATGTCCGCGTTCGTCCCGGACCAGGGCGTCGGCTCACCCCATCAGGTCCCCGCCCTCATTCGCCCGCCCACGGCACCAGGACGGCTCGGGCGATCGTGTGCCCGACGGTGAGGAAGCCGAGGGCGGCCGGGGTCGACTCCGGGGTGACGCCGAGGGCCCTCACGGACGGTACGTCGAGTGCGTTGATGGCGATGTGGTAGTGGTGCTTGCCGGTTCCCGGCGGGGGTGCGGCGCCGACGTAGGCGGTCGCGCGTACGTCGTTCGCGATGTGGAAGGCGCCATCGGGAAGTCCGCCGTCGCCGAGCGCGCCCGCGCCGGCGTCGAGGGATGTCGCATCGGCGGGGATGTCGGCCACCGCCCAGTGCCAGAAGCCGGACGGGGTCGGGGCGTCGGGGTCGTACATCGTGACGACGAAGCTGCGGGTGGCGGGCGGGAATCCGCTCCACGACAACTGCGGGGATCGGTCCTCGGCGCCGGCAACGCCACTCATGGCGGCGAACTGCGCCGGTGACAACGGCGCTCCGTCGGTGACGTCCGCGCTTGTGACCGCGAAGTCGGGAACGGCGGGCAGGGTGTCGTACGGGCCGGTCATCGGGTCTCCCATCGGATCTCGATCGGGGTGCTTCTCGATCGAAGTGGCTGCTGACTTTCAATAGTCAAACACACTTTTAAAAGTTTTGCCATCTGTCGAATGTTGTAGGATCCGTCGCGTGGTGAGAGAAGCCGGGCGGCAGACCCGCAGCGAGGCGGTACACGACCGCATCCGGGCCGACATCCTGAGCGGCCGGCTCAGGCCCGGCCAACGGCTGAAGTTCCCCGAGCTCAGTGAGCGCTACGGGGTGAGCACCGGCGCCGTACGCGAGGCCCTGCTCAGGCTGGTCGCCAGGAACCTGGTCAGCTCCGAGGCACACCACGGTTTCCAGGTCACCGACGTGACCGCCCGCGGGCTGGCCGCCCTGACCGACGTACGCACCGAGATCGAATCCCTCGCCCTGAGCCGCGCGATCAGCGAGGGTGACCTCGCGTGGCACGCCCAGGTGCTGGCCGCCCACCACACGTTCGAACAGACCCCACGCGGTGACGGCGACCAGCCCACCGCGGACTGGCTGATCGCCCACACGGACTTCCACACCGCGCTCCTGGCCGGCTGCGCCAATCCCCGCCTGCGCGACCTGGCCTCCTCGCTGAGGGAAGAGGCCGAGCTCTACCGGCGGTGGTGCCGCCCCACGCCGGAAGACGCGCGCCACTGGACCGAACAGGCGGTCCACAAGGAACACCGCGACCTGCTCGACGCGGTCATGGACCGCGACAGCGAACGTGCCGACACCATCCTCCGCAGCCTGATCGGCGCCACATCAGGCATGATCCTGGACACCGAACCCCACCCGTGATCCCAGCCGACTCCCCAAGCGTTACGCGTCGATCCCACGACCGGCCTCCCGGTCCACGAAGCACGGCGCGCGGGGCAAGGCCCCAGACCACTGTCCGCCGCGCGGGCCCTTCCGGCCCAACAGGGGATGCAGCGGCGGGCCGCGATGCCGGCGACGCGACGACGGGCGTTGTCCGGGCGCAGGTCCCCGCCGGCATCGCCGCCGGCCGCCACCGCGTGCTCCGGGCCGAGGCGCGATCGGGGCCGGACCCGGCCTGGGGGCGCTGATCGAGGCGACAACCGACCTCGACTCGGCCGCGCGTGTTCGCGCGGCCGCCCGTCCCGCCTGATCACCGATCTTGGTGCTCGCCGCGGCTCCGCTCCCGGAGGAGGGCCTCCGCGCGGTCGATGATCTCGTGCTGGGTGGTGCCGAGCGTGGCGTACAAGGCGAGGAGCTCCTCGGTGGCATGCGGCGGCAGTCCCGCGTCCCGGCACCACACCCTCGCCGTGGCGTACCCCTGGCGCAGGGCCTCGAGGTCGGCGGCGAGCTGCATCCGGACGACGCGGGCCGCGACGTCCGGATAGTCGTAGAGGACCTGGTGCCGGCGGTAGAAGGGCAGTCCGGCGTCGTCGAGGAGAGTCGGCAGCGTGCGTTCCCGCCACGCGATGTCCACGACAGACCAAGCGGCCTCCGCGAGCGGCGTCCGCCTCGGCACGACGACCGCGCGAACACCGGTCCCGCGTGTCCAGGAGTGCCGCCGGACCGTCCTGACCCGAGGGCGGGCGATCTTGATCCGCACAGGCGCCTTCGCCTCCGCGTCGCGCGCGCGGCGCATCGCGGTGATGCTCTTCGCCAAAGGCGCGTCCTTCAGTTCCTCGACCACACGACCAATCGTACGCACATGTGTTCGAATGCGAGTACGTCTCGGCGTGCCGCGCACCGGCCGAAAACGCCGTCACATCAGCCGAGAGGCGATTCACCCGGGTAAACGGCGACACGGGTGTCCGCTGTTATGACCACTCCGACCCGGCGGGTCGCGCCTCGCGCACAACCGGGCCCATGCGCCCGGCGGCTCGCCCAGCCACGCCAGGGACGACCCGGGTCGCCGGGGGGTGGGTGGGAACGAACGACCGCGACCCGATGACCTCACGGCGGAGCAATCCCCGCGCCTGCCGGGCCGATCCACTAGGGAAAGTCCCCGATGGCTGTGCGGACTTCGCTCCTCTAGCGTCGTGTCGTGCCGGGCGAGTGGTTCGGCATCCACCCGCGCGGGACGGAGATCCGATGCAGGCGATCGTCCAGGACCGATACGGCTCACCCGACGTGTTGCGGGTCGAGGAGGTGGGCAAGCCGACGATCGCCGGCCACGAGGTCCTGGTCCGGGTCCGGGCGGCGTCGGTCAACGCGCGCGACTGGCACGTCATGCGGGGTGACCCGTACCTCGCACGGCTGGTGTTCGGACTGACCAGGCCGAAGATGCGCATCCGGGGTACGGACTTCGCGGGTGTGGTCGAGGCGGTCGGCGAGAACGTGAAGCGGTTCGCTCCCGGCGACGAGGTGTTCGGCGAGGTGGAGGGCGCGTTCGCGGAGTACGTCGCGGCGCCGGAGGACCTGGTGGCGCGGATGCCGTCGAACGTGACCTTCGAGCAGGCGTCCGCGCTGCCGCTGGCGGCGAACACCGCGCTGATGGGCCTGAGGGATGCGGCCCGAGTGCAACCGGGGCACAAGGTCCTGATCAACGGCGCGTCCGGTGGCGTGGGCACCTTCGCGGTCCAGATGGCCAAGGTGTTCGGCGCGGAAGTGACGGGTGTGTGCAGCACCCGGAACGTGGATCTGGTCGGGTCGCTCGGCGCGGACCATGTGGTCGACTACACCCGAGCGGACTTCGCGAAGGCCGGCGCGCGGTACGACGTGGTGTTCGACCTGGTGGGAAATCGAACCCTGAAGGACATGCGAAGCGTGTTGACCGCGGAGGGGGCCCTCATACTCTCCGGCGGCGGGATGTCCGAGGGCGGAAGCCTGGTCGGCCCGATGGGCCTGATCGTCAAGGGACAGGTGGTGTCGCGCCTCGCACGCCAAAAGATGCTGGTCCTGACCGCGAAGGCCGGCCGGGAGAACCTGGAGGCGCTGGCGGAACTCACCGGTTCGGGCAAGATCACCTCGGCCATCGACCGGACCTACGCGTTCGACGAAGCCCCCGAAGCCATCCGACACCTCGAGGTGGAACACGCCCGCGCGAAGGTCGTCATCACCCTGTGATCCTGGTCGGATTTACTCCGACTTCAGGTGATATGCCATCCTGTGGCGGATCGCCCGGTGACAGCGCGGCGGGTCCGGTCCCGGTTCGTGGTTCCGGTTCGCGGTCCCGGCTTGTGGACGAGAGAACCTTCGCTCCGAGTGCCCGTACGCCGGGGCGGTTGCCTTCACCGGCCTGTTCGGCCGAGCCCGCCGGCTTCGTGGGCGCCGCGCCGTAAGGAACGCGCCCCGCACAGGTCTCACGGGCACCACTGGCGGTCGGCCTTCGCGTTCCGGTCGAAGTGGACCCGCACCGGCGGGCCCTGTGGCGGGGTGTACTCCAGGGTGCGGTTGCCGAGGAAGCGTACGTTCGCGATCTCGCCCTGCGCCTTGTCGCACCTGTCCAGGATCCACGTGCTCCGGTTCAGACCCACGTCTACGCGAAGTATCAGGCCGTATGCGCGGTCGCGGTGGGCGGTTTCCTCGTAGTCCACCCGCACCGCCCGGGTTCGGCCGTCCGGCGACACCGCCACGACCTTTTCGGTGGAATCGGGGCCGGCAAAGAGGGGCGTGATGACGGCCGCCACGGCGGCGAGCACAACTCCCGACACCGCGGTCAGCACCACGAATGCCAAAGCACAGACGCGGATCAGCAAGCCGCGGGCGGTCGCTGCCACCTCGGCGGCGATCAGGCACCAGCCGATCGCGGCCGGGACGATCTCGCTGGACAGGAATCCGCGCTCCAGCAAGTCCAGGTTCCACGGATTCGGCTCGACGAGCCGCGACACGGCAAACGCTGCGGCGGCCGCCCCCAACAGCACCAGCCTGCGGACGACCACCGCGACCCGAATCCAGTCTCCGGGCGGGTCCCACCCGACCTCGGGCGACGACGGGACGGGCAAACGCGGCCGAGCCCGCCATCGAGCCCGCCACGCGTCGTACCGGAGTCGCCGCCCTGGCGGAGTCGAAGGTGTCACCGGATCAGCGGCCACACCACCACGGTAGAACCCGCCCCGGCCCGCCACCACAAAACCGACGAACTACCTTGAGGGCAAGGCCATTTACGGTGGCGGGCGGCGATCGAAGCCGAGACGGCCTTTGCCTTCGCCGGCGCCGACATGCCGCGTTGGGCTCGATCACGAGAGGCCATCTGCCCAAGTCGATCGCCATCGGCATCGGCAACTGCGGGCGGCCCGGGCTCGGACGTTCGGGCCCTCCGTCACCCGGTAGGCCACGGAATCCGCACAGGGCGGGCTCCGGGCAGCATGGCGTCTCCGGCCCCGACGAAGCGCGCCGGCTCGCGCCACCCGCATGGCAACTTCGTACACGGGCCGTAGGAGCGCGTAACCGCCCTCGCGGACGTCCGAGATCGTCCGGGACGCATACCTTCCCGACTCTCTGTCCGAGCCCTGCGCGCAGGCGGTGCGATGGCGTCCTGCGCGGCCGTCCGAGGTCGGCCGCGGATCGGTGTCGGCTGCGCCGGACAGCCGGACAGCCGGACAGCCGGACAGCCGACACCGGCAGGCCGCCATCGGCGCGTGGAGGGGAAACGCCCGACAAGGGGCGACGGTGGCGTGTCGGCCGACATGCGCGCCGTACGGATTCCCGGACGCACGTGTCGGGTTGCCGGACACGCGCGTGTCGGGTTCCGGACACCGACACCACCGAGCCCGACACGACATGTCGTCCCACCCGCCACGGGCCGGCGCCGCCATGTCGGCCGACACACACGCGTACTGAACCACCCGACATATGTGTCGGGTTCCCAGAGGTCATCGCCGCCCGACAGGACATGTCGGCGGACACGCTCGCCGTACGGGCCCCCGACAAACGTGTCGGGGAGCGGGCAGGCCGAACCGACGGCGTCGTCGAGGCTCTCCATCCGGGCCCGACCCGTTCGAGGACGAACTCGCGGCATTCCCGCGGTCGAGTGGTGGGGCTGCCTGCCTGTGCGTCGGTTTGGGAATGGTGCCGGATGCCGCGTTTGCGCAGGTGGGTCCGGATCGCGGGGGGGGGAGGAGTACGCGACCTTCGCGATCACGTCGGGCGGTGGGAGGCTCCGGCCGGGTCAACGGACGTCCCGGCGCTCGGCGTTGCGGATCAAAGGCGGCGGCTTCGACGGCCTCGGCCCGCCAGAGGGGGACGGCCGTACGCAGCGCTCGCTCAGTGCGGCGATGCGTCCAGGTAGGTGAGGACGGCGAGTACTCGGCGGTGGCCGGCGTCGGAGGCGGCCAGGCCCAGCTTGGCGAAGATGTTGCCGATGTGTTTGTGCACCGCGTTGTCCGACACCCGCAGACGCGCAGCGATGGTCGTGTTGTCGAGGCCCTCGGCGACCAGACCCAGGACCTCCCGCTCACGTGTGGTCAGCGCCGCCAGCGGATCGTCCCGGCGGCGGACGACCTGCGCGATGACCTCGGCGTCGAGGGCCAACCCTCCCGCCGCGACCTTGCGCAGGGCGTCGACGAACTCGGCGACCCGGCCGACCCGATCCTTCAACAGGTAGCCGACGCCGTGGTGGCCGGTGGACAGCAGTTCGGTCGCGTACGTCTGCTCGATGTACTGCGACAACACCAAGATGGGGAAGTCCGTCCGGCGTCGCCGTAGTGCGATCGCCGCCTGGAGTCCCTCGTCGCGGAACGACGGCGGCAGACGTACGTCGACGATGGCCGCCTGCGGATCGTGCTCCTCCACCGCCGCGAGCAGGTCGTCGGCGGTCTCGACGACCCGGGCGACCTCGAAGCCGTGTTTGGCGAGGATGAGTTGCAGACCCTCCGCGAGGAGCACGTTGTCCTCGGCGATCACCAGCCGCACGGCAGCTCCACCGTGATGGCCGTCGGGCCGCCGACCGGGCTGTCCACCGTGACCTCGCCGTCGAGCGCCAACGCGCGCCGGCGTATGCCCGCCAGCCCGGTACCCCGTGCCTCGTCGGCACCGCCCGTCCCGTCGTCGGTGACCCGGATCCGCAGCCGGCCGTCATCGCGTTCGACGGCGACCGTGGCGGCGGAGGCCCGACTGTGCTTGGCCGCATTGGTCAGCGCCTCGACGACCGTGAAGTAGGCGACGGTCTCGACCGCGGCGGGTATGTCACCCAACTCGTCCATGTCGAGCCGGGCAGGCACACCCGAACGCGCGACGACCGCGGACAACGCACCGGGCAGCCCGCGGTCGGCGAGGATCGGCGGGTAGATCGTACGAACCACCTCGCGGAGTTCGGCCAGAGTGGCCTCGGCGCTCGCGTGTGCGCGTTCGATCAGTGCCTCGGCCGTGCCCGGTTCCTCGCGCACCGCCTGGCGCGCCAGGTCGAGATGCATCGTCATCGCGACGAGCCTACCTTGGGCGCCATCGTGCAAGTCGCGCTCGATCCTGCGCAGTTCCGCGCCGTGCGCGTCGAGGACGTCGGCGCGGGTCCGGGTCAGCGTGGCCGCGCGAAGCGCCAACCGCTCCGCCTTGGACGGCGCGAGGAGACGATTCTGCGCACGCGCGAGCGGCGGCAGCACGAGGCACGCCACAGCGCTGAGGGCGACGACCTGAAGGACGCCGAGCAACAGCGCGTCACCCCAGCCGTCGATCGGCACGTCGATCCACAACCGTGGGCGGTTCTCGGGCGAAAACGCCCACCAGGCGGTCGTGCCGATCACGCCGACGACGAAGTTGCCGATGACGAGCAGTACCAGGAGGCCCGTCGGAACGCCTGTCAACGCGTTGAGCGCCAGCCGGCGGCGCGTGATCGGAGACGACTCGCCCGGTACGCCGAGCCAACGCCGCGCGGCGGACCGCCGACGGTCCGCCCAGTTGCCCGCCGACCCCGGACGCGGGAGGAAGAAGAGACCACCGACCGCGGCGACCAGGTTGCCGAGCAGGTATGCGCAGGCGCGCCACGCGTTCGCTCCATACATGCAGGTCAGTATCGCTACAGGGGTACGGCCCCGGCACTACAGCAGGCTGTACCGCAATACCTCCAGCCGGCCGTATCGGCGACGGCCCCGGCCGCGCCTAATTTTCCAGGCATGAAACGCCACCTTCGCGCCGCACCGCTGACATTGACGCTGGTCCTGGGCGCCACCGCAACCGCCGTCCTGATCGCTACGCCCACCCTGGGCGCGGCGGCGACGCCACCGTGCTCTCCGACCGCGGCCGGCAACGCATCCGTCGGAAACGCAGACGCAGGCAACGTAGCTGCCGGCAAGGTAACCGCCGGCAATGTAGCCGCCGGAATCGCAGCCATCGGCAGCGCGGCGATCGGGAGCACGGGAGCGCAGAACCCCGCCGGCACCTTCGACATGCCCGACTACCCGAAGCTGCGCCGCAACACCGAGGCAGTCTCGGCCCTGGGAATCCCCGCTGTTCAGGCGAGGGCGACGACCGGCTACGCCACCTGCGCCGCTCGCGTCGGCGTCGCCGATGTGCGTACCGGACGCGCGATCCCCGCCGACGGCGCGTTCCGGATCGCCAGCACGTCCAAGTCCTTCACCGCCACCGTGGTCCTCCAACTCGTCGGCGAGGGACGCCTTGGACTCGACGACCCGGTCGAACGTTGGCTGCCCGGGATCGTGGCCGGCCGACCGATCACGATCCGCCAACTGCTCCAACACACCTCAGGTCTGCAGGACGCCCTCCCGACGTGGAATTCCAAGGCGGAGTACCTGCAGGTGCGCCACCAGCGTTTCTCCACAAAGGACTTGGTGGCAAACGGGGTCGCCCTGCCGCAACTCTTCGACCCCGGCGAAGGTTGGGCCTACTCCAACACCGGCTACATGATCGCCGAACTGCTCATCGAACGCATCACCGGACAGCCGTGGGACCGCGAGTTCGAACGCCGCATCTTCCGGCCGCTGGGCATGCGACACACCTACTGGCCCGGGACCTCGCCGGACATCCGGCTGCCACACGCCAAGCAATACCAGCGCTTCGACGGCGAACTCGTCGACGTCACCTCCCAGATCCCCTCGTACCCGGCCGGCGGCATCGTCTCCACCACCCGCGATCTCGACACCTTCTTCCGGGCACTCCTCGGTGGACGTCTCCTGCGCCCCGCCGAACTGACCGCGATGAAGACCACCCGGCCGGTCAGCTCCGAGATCGAAGAGATCTGGCCCGACGGCCGGTACGGCCTCGGGCTGGTCTCCCGACCTCTGCCCGGCGGTGATCGCTACTGGGGCCACGACGGCGGCGACTCGGGATCCATCGTGATCCTCGGCGTCACCGAAGACGGCCGACGAGGAGCAGTGGTCTCCATGAACTTCGCCCTCGACGGAAGCAAGCCCGAATTGCTCTCCCAACAACGCGCCGCCGACAAGGTCGTCACCGACGCGCTCCGGCCACCTCGGTAGCAGCCGCACAAGGGGTCTGGAGATCGGTGACCGGGTCTGAAGACGGCAGATGCGGCGGCCCGGGACGGGCCGGCGCCTGCGTCCGGGTCGTCACCGTCCTGCGACCCAGCGCACCCGCGGGTCGACCGGGCACCGCGGCCGTGGCTCCCCGCCACATGCGGGATCGAGCGGCCGCAACGGACGGCGGCGCGGATCCGGCCCGCGGTGCCTACACCGCGCCCTCACCGCCGAGGATCTCCGCGCGGTACCGGAGTTCGCCGACCTTCATGACCTCGGCCGTCCAGTCACCGGGAGTTTGAATGTGCCCGGTCCGGCGTGTCCGCCGCCCATCCAGGAGTGGACTCTGCCGCCCCGGAGAGCATGACGAACATGGCGTTGGTGTCGAGCCCGGCAGCGCACTGATTCGTCTCCAGCGTGCCGTGGACCGACCGCAGTTAGCGTGCCGTGGACCGACCGCAGTTGACGACCTTGGCGAGGGAGTGCTGGTTACCGAGGTTCCGGACCTCCGCTGTGCTGCCGTCCACCCGTGTCTGCGTGTGGACCGGGGGACGCCGCCGCCTTGGCCGTGGCGGTTGGTGCGTCATCGATTCCTCGGCCGGTTGCCGCTCACCTGTGGACCGCGGCCGCGGCTGGGGCAGGGGCCGCCGGCGTTCCATTCGCGGCAACTCACGACCCTGCCGTGGCCGTATGGCTCGCTGTGCGCACCGTCGCAGATGCCGACCGCGTGTGCGCGGTGCCGAGAGACGCTCGACCTGTGCCTCTTCGGCGGAACCGAGCCACGGGACCCGATCGGGGCGTGCCCGGGTGGCGGCGATCGTCGTAGACGCCCAGGAGCCGTGTCGGGCGATGTTTGTCCGGCCTCGTCGTGTGATATCCGCTCGCCGAGGTGGGCGCGGTGCCCGCTTCGAAGCCGACCCCGGAAGGATTCCAGCATGCCCACGGTGACCACTCGCGACGGTGTCGAGATCTTCTACAAGGACTGGGGCAGCGGTCGTCCGGTCGTCTTCATTCACGGCTGGCCACTGAACGGCGACGCTTGGCAGGACCAGATGAAGGCCGTCGCCGACGCCGGATTTCGCGGCATCGCGCATGACCGGCGAGGTCACGGTCGCTCGACACCGGTGTTCGACGGCTACGACTTCGATACCTTCGCCGACGACCTGAACGACCTGATCACCCGATTGGACCTGCGGGACATCACACTCGTGGCGCACTCGATGGGTGGCGGCGAACTCGCCCGATACATCGGGCGCCACGGCACACAGCGGGTCGAGTCGGCGGTCCTGCTCTCCGCGATCACGCCACTCATGCTCCAGGGCCCCGACAATCCGGAGGGCGTACCCCAGTCCGTCTTCGACGACATCAAGAGCGGCATCCTCACCGAGCGCTCGCAGTTCTGGAAGGACACCGCGGTCGGGTTCTTCTCCGCGAACCGCGACGGCAACAAGGTCACCCAGGGCAACAAGGACGCGTTCTGGTACATGGCCATGGCCGAGACCATCCAGGGCGGCGTCGCGTGTGTCGACGCCTTCGCCTACACGGACTTCCACGCGGACCTCGAGAAGTTCGACGTTCCCACGCTCATCGTGCATGGCGACGACGACCAGGTGGTGCCCATCGACGCCACCGGCCGCAAGAGCGCAAGGATCATCCCGAACGCCACCCTCAAGGTCTACGAAGGCGGTTCCCACGGCATCGCCCTCGTCCCGGGCGACAAGGAGAAGTTCAACAGGGACCTCGTCCAGTTCCTCAAGAGCTGACACGGCCCGGCTGGGTAGGGCCTCGCAAACCCTTCGCGTGCAGGTCTCGGCCGCCCCCCTCAACCGGGCCCGTGCCGTGTCCGGGTCGCCCCGCTGCCGCGCGATCCGGACAGGCGTGTGCAGGGTGTCGACCTTCCCGAAACGGCAGGCCGTGGGTTCGGGAGGGGCGCGCCGACAAGCCGGATTGTCGAACGGGCGAACACCCCCGAGGCACTGGGTGTCGTCGCACGCCGGGCACGCCATCGGCTCGATCTGTCGGACGTTCGACCCGTCGGACGGGCTCGCGCAGCGGTTCGCCTGCGGTGCCGACGAAGGAGACGGGTACGGGCCGGGCACCGACGATCGCCTCGACCCGCACCGACCTCCACGCGGCGGCGGTGGCGGCGACGTCGATGCCGGTGTCGGTGTCGAAAGCGATGCCGGTGTCGATGCCAATGCCGGTGCCGATGCGACGTGGATGTCGGTGCGGGTGCGGGGTGTGGGTGCGGTAGAGGTGCAGATGCGGCCGTGGATGGAGGTGGGTCAGCAGGACATGGGGTTGGGGAAGGTCTCGGTTTCCTTGGCGGGTGTGGTGCAGGTGGAGGACTTGCCGCTGGTGAGGTCGCGGGGCTGGGTCTGGTCGCGGGTTCCCAGGACCAGGCCCAGTCCCAGGGGCGCGGCGGGAGCGGTGGTGGGATAGCGGACGAACTCCCAGGCCGGGAAGAGGTCTCCGGTGAGTTTGGCGGAGAAGGTCTTGCCGGTGGGGGTCAGGGTCGCTCGGGCGTTGATGCGTCCGAGGGAGAAGCAGGTGCTTGGCCCGAACTCGGATGGGACGCAGACCTTGTCGTTCCAGGAGTTCGCCGCGGACATGCCGATGCTGAGGCCGCCGTCGGCGGTCTTGGACACGGAGAACAGGTTGCGTTCGTCCTTGGAGGCGTCGCCCACGGAGGCGGCATCGGCGACGAACGCGATTGGGAGCGCGTTACGGCACAGCGTCTCCGCGGCGCCGCCGGGCCGGGAGATGCCGACGGCGCAGGATCTGTGGACGTACACGGCGACTTCGCCGGTCCCGGTGTTCCACGCGATGGTGGCCTTGGCGGGCACGACCGGCAGGCTGCTCCAGGAGCGGTGGTCGCCGATGGTGTCGCTGAGGGTGTCCTTGTTGCGGATGAAGGCGCGGGTGATCACCATGCCCCGGTCGATGCCGGGTGCGACCGAGGTGCGGGCGACCCGGTCGCCGGGGGAGGGGGTGGACTTGAAGTACTTCCGGACCGCCTCGTCGTGGTTGCGGTTGGGTTGGGCGGCGGTGGCCCGGGTGCCGAACGCGGGGCGGGCGCCCTCGCGGCCGTCGCGTACGGCGACGACGAAGTAGTTCATGCAGGTCTCGGTGACCTTGGTGTGGGTCCAGGTCGTCTTGGTCTTGAGGTTGTCTTTGACGCGGCGGTACTTGGCCTTGTCCGGGCCGAGAAGGTCGCATCCGGCGGCGGCGTAGACGCGGTAGTCGTCGGCGCCGGTGACCTTGGACCAGGACAGTTGCACCGTCTGGTTGCCGGGCTTGGTTTTGAGGTTGCGTACGGCGGGGAGCGCCGGTGCGGTCTTGGCCGGGGTGGTGGTGAAGGCGGAGGTGGATGCGGCGAGTTCGACGGCATCGGTGGTGACGGCCAGGCCCCGGCCGTCGTTCGAGGGGGCGTCGGGGTCGGAGGCGGAGACGGGGGAGGGGGCGGATCGGGTCCGGGATGTGTCGGCGGGGGTGGTGACCGTGATGCCGGCGGCGAGAGTGAGGCCGCCGACGATCGTGGCGATGACGGTGGATCGGGAGAGTCGGAGGGGGATTTTCACGTGTGCTCCTTGTTCGGTCGTACGCTCGCCCGTTCATTCGTTGTTCGGCGGTGTCGCCGCGACGGGCGTCGCGTTCGGAGGTGAGGCCTTCGGTGTCTCGCGTCAGGCGCCGACGCGGTCCGTCTGGACGATGTTGGACATCGTCGGCCGTGACGTGAGGGGTCGGGACGCGACGAGGGTGTCGTCGGCGGGTGCGTGCGGTTCGACCTGTCCGGGCTTGGCGGGGTCGAATTCCGTGCATCGGGGCTTCTTCTTGTGGGGCGAACGCTTGGTCGGAGTCTTGGCCTTCGGTGTCTTGGCCTTCGGTGTCTTGCTCTTCGGTGTCTTGCTCTTCGGGTTCTTGGCTTTCGAGGTCTTGGGCTTCGAGGCCTTGCCCTTCTTTGCGTCCGGTTGAGGGGTGGCCTTTGCGCGGGCGGGTGCGGGGGAGCAGGTGCGGTCGGGCCGGGTCTGCGAGTCGCCGGGCTTCGTCGCGTCGGTGGGGGCGTCGGTCTCCGGCGGCTCGGTCGAGTCCGTCGAACCCGTCGAGTCCGTCGAACCCGTCGAACCCGTCGAACCGGTTGAACCGGTTGAACCCGTCGAGTCCGTCGAGTCGGTGGTGGTAGCGGTGTCGTTCGTGTCGGTTTCGTTGGTCGGGTCCGCCGGGTTCGTCGAGCAGTCGGCCTGTTTGGGGGTCTGGGCCTCCGGCTTGTCGTCCGGATCGGGAGGCGTCTGGGTTTCGTTCGAACCCTTGGGGCATGCGCAGTCGTTCGACGTCTCGGCTTCGGGTGCCCCGGTGTCGGATCCGCCGGCGTCGGCGTTCGTCGGGGTCTGGGGAGTGTCGGGCTGCGTGCCGACCCCGTCGTTCTCGGGCTCGTTCTTCGGGGCCGGGGTGGATGTCGTGTCCGGTTCGGCCTGCTCGTTGCCCGACTCCTCGGAGCCGGGGTCGTCCGCCGCTTGGTCGGTCGCCGCAGGCTCAGGCGCCTTGTCTTCGGGTTCCGTGTCCTTGGGTTCCGTGTCCTGAACTTCGGTGTCCCCAGCTTCCGAAGCCTGGGATTTTGGGTCCTGGGATTCCGTGCCGTCGGTCTTGTTCGATGCGTTCGAGCCGTCTGCCGTCTCGGTCGAACCCCCGCCGCAGCTCTCGTCGTTGGTGGGGGCATCCGACCCGTCCACGGCCGGGGGCTTCGCGTCGGGCCGGTCGGTGGGCTTCTCGGGCGGGTGCCGGTCGCCGGGGCAGGAACACGCGGGAACGCTCTCCGGCGCCTCGGGGTCTCGGGTGGAGGAGGTATCGGTCCGCGGTGTCGCCTTGGTGTCGGGGCGGGTGTTGCGTGGTGGAGCCGCAGGCTCGGGTGCGGTGGTTTCGCGGGGGACGATGCCGTGGGTCGCGGGGCGTCCGCGTTCGGAAGCGGCCGCGGGTCCGGCGAAGGCGAGCGCCGGTACGCCGAGCGCGGCTGCGCCCAGCAGCAGGCCGACGGGCCGCAGCAACCGGTGTTGTGGCGTGTCCCTGCGGTGCCTTCCGGGACCGGCTGCGAACAGTCGTCGTGTCACGGGGGTTTCTCCTCGTCACTGGTCGGCTCGAACACGGCCGAGCCTCCCCGCCGGTCGCATCGTCCGGCCAGGGATTGGGGCGTCCGGGACTGTCCGGAGTCGTCCGCGCAGGTCAGCGGGCTTTCCTGAGGTCGCTTTCGCGGGTCGGACGACGGCTCCGGTTCTCGAAGGCGCCTTTGCGCTCCATGGACACGGCATACGTCCACCGGGGGTGTCGACGCGCGCCGGCGCCGGCCGCAGGGCGGCCGTGACTCGCGTTGCTTCGGGTCGGGCGCGCAGGGGTTGATTCCTGGGCGGGCGTACGAGCGTCGCGTCGGTCGGCGTCGCGACGCTCCGCCGGCCGGCCTGCGGAAGGGCAGGCCGTCGGGCGTCGGACGAGTCCGGACTGTCTCGGACGGCGAATGCTCTGGCCGGACATCGCCGAGACGGCGAGCGTTTCCTGCGAGCCGCGAGGGCGGCCGACGAGGGAGGTCGTCATGACACAACAAATGCGGCGCGTTCCGGCCCGGGACGGGGCGGGCGACGCGCCTGCGGGCCGTTCGGAGCGGGCGGCCACGACGGCCACGACGTCCGTGCGGGGTACGGGGGCCGGGCAGATCCCGGCTTCGGAGCGCACCGTCGCGGTGGGCCGGGTCCGACCCGCGCGTCGTCCCGCCGCCGGCTCGACGCCTCAATCCGCGGCGGGACGGGGCGAATCGCGAGCGGCCGACCGCGCGAAGACCGACACCCCACCGGCGGGAACGGCCATCGCCGACGCGTCGCCCGCCCCGGGCCGTACGAGGACCATCGCCGGCGGGCGGCGCAGGCACTCGACGGCGCCCGCGAGGGACGCCTGGCGCGCCGCGGCCCGCAAGCGCGGCGGCCTGCTGGTGGTACTGCTGTGCGCGCTCGTCATCGGCGTATTCGCGCTCGTGTCGCCCAGGCCGAGCGCGAGCGAACCCGCCGCGTCGCCCGACCTCGTCGTGGACGTACCGACCTCGGAAGACACGGACGCGCCCCACACGCAGTCCGAGCCCGCCGCCACGGCACCGACGACCACTGCCGCACCGACGACGGCGGCCCCCACGAACACCGCCGCTCCGCAGGACGGCAAGCCCGCGAACGGCAAGCCCGCGAACGGCACCCCGGGCGCCGACGCGTCCACCCCGACCGCGAAGCCGCCGGCCCCGGACACCCCCGCCAATTCCGCGACCGCCCCCGGCATCGCGGTGGGCGAACCCGACCCGACGGGCCCCGCCTCCGCGACTGAGCCGACCCCCGCAGCCGAACCCGTCGAGCCGGCGGCCGAGCGGGAGGTCGTCCTGCGGTGGGGCGACACGCTCTGGCAATTGGCCGTGGACCACAACACGACGGTGGCGGCGCTCCAGGCGTCGAATGGACTCGGCAACTCCACCCTCATCTACGCCGGCGCCACCCTGCGCGTGCCTGGATCCACGGCGCTCAGGTCCACGGCGCACACGTCCACGGAACCCACCGCGACGACAACACCGGCCGCGACGAAGGCCGACACCGACACCGCCACTGATGCCGACGTCTCCCATGCTTCAGTCCCCGACACGCGTGGTACCACCGACCCCCGCAAGCCCGGTCCGGCCGCGCACGCGTCCGGCGCGGACGCTGCTGTGGCCTATGCCAAGGCCCAGGTCGGCAAGCCGTACCGGTGGGGCGCGACGGGCCCCGGCGCGTTCGACTGCTCGGGCCTGGTGATGCGAGCCTGGGCCGCAGTAGGGGTGCAACTCCCGCGCACCACCTGGGACATGGCCCGATCTGGTACCTCGACCACCCGCCGGGCTCTCGTCCCCGGCGACCTGGTGATCACCAACGGCGGCGGCCACGTGCAGCTGTACATCGGGAACGGAAAGGTCGTTCATTCCCCCGGCAATGGTAAAACCGTCACCGTCGCCACCCTCGCCTCGGCGTCCCGGGTCGTCGCGTACCGCCACGTCACCGCTGCCCGTCGCTGACAACTCCCACGTCGCGTGTCACACCCCCTGGCCCGACCGGCGCACCCTTCGACAACCGATGCAACCGCGCCGCGGCACCGAACAGACCTGAGGGAGCCCGGCGGCGCGAACGTCGAAGTGCTCTTCGCAGCGGCGGCGAGTCATCCTCCCGAGAGGGAGGACCGCAGGTCACGGTCCGAACGCGATCGCCACGGACGGCAGCTTCAAGACGCGGGCGTGCTCAAGGTGATCCGCAGCCGCGATCTGCTCCGCCTGATGATGGCTTGGCCGGAGCGCGTACCGCTGCCCGCCGTCAGACGATCAAGGTCCTGGGTGTCGTCGGCCCGTTGCTGCCGCTGGTGACCGGCTTCGCGCCGTGGCCGGCCCCGGTCCGGGCAGCGACCGTCGAGTTCGTGCTCCTGCAGATCGGTGCGATCGTCGTGCACCTGACCGGCGACCGACGGATGCGCGTGCGTGCGACCCCGGCCCCGGCCCGGCGCCGGGCCTGGGCCGACTTCATCGATGATGGTGCCCGGCCACATCCCGAACGATTCACTCTCCGAGGGCACTTCCACTGCCGGTCCGCGAGGCTCCTGCCTCGCGAACCGGCAGTGTCGTGCACCGGGACAAGCCGTGACAGATGTCGAGAAGGACTTGTCCGCCCGCCGTCCGTTCATGAGAATGACCGCTGTTTCGGTCCGTGAACGGGCCGCCACGGGGGACAGGGACGGTCGACCACGGTGACGAATACCCAACCGGGTCCGGACTCGGCGCGCACGCCGGCAGAGTTCGTGACCGCGATGCGGCAGTTACGGCAATGGACGAACCTGAGTTACCGAGCGCTGGAGCGAAGAGCCCAGGGGTTCGGGGCGAGCCTGCCCAGGGCAACGCTCGCCGGCGTACTGAACCGCCAGGATTTGCCGCGCGAGGAACTCCTCGCGGTGTTCGTACGCGCCTGCGGCGGCGACGCCGCCACGGTCGAGAAGTGGACACTGGCGCGCAAGCGCCTGGCTGTCGACCTCGAAGGCCTCGTCGTGTCGGGAATGGACCCCGACCGGCAGGAGTCCGCAGCCGATCCCGACGACGACCCCGCGCACGACGACGAACCGGCCGCACCGACGGACACAAAGCCCCCGGACGACGACCAGACCGCGCCGACCCTTGCTCCCGGCCCCGCCACCGAAGGAAGCGACACCCCGGCCCCCGGCCCCGGCCCCGGCGCCGAAGGCAACGACGGCGGCGGCATCCCGGTCTCCGATACGGGCCAGGCACACGAAGGCGACGAACTCCCGCACACTCCGGCCGAGGACGACGCCCCGTCCCCGATCGCCGACACGCCGCCCGCCGAGGACGCGCCCACGGGCTCGCGCCGGTCGTCGAAGCGGCGGATCCTGTCGGGTATCTCGCGGCGCCGTCGGCTCACCGTGACCGTGGCCACCGTGCTGCTGCTCGCCGCGGGAACGACCGGGATCGGCATCCTGCGCGACTCCGACGACGCCCGCCCGACGCCGCCGGGATCGGCCCCCGCGAACTCGCCCCGTCCGCACAGCGCTGAGCCCACCACGGTGGATACCCCGATCGCCGCCGTGAGTCCCGTCGCGGACGACACACCCGCGTCCCGGCCGTCGGCGAACAGCACCCCACCTGCGGCCGGCGCACCCAAGAGCACGCCACCGGCCCCGCCCGCACCGCGCACCACGATCACGGTGCCCCGCCGGGACGAGTACACGCCCCCGCCCTGGCCCCGGGCCACCTCGCAGCAACCCGCCTTCACCTGGCCGCCGTACAGGACCGAACCGGCCGACCCCTTCCCGGAGGAGACCTGCCACGACGTGACCAACGACTGCCTGTAGCGGGCGCTCAAACCCGATTTGCGCACACAAGCCCCACCCGGCCACCCGGCGAAACAACGCCCACCACGGCCCGACGTCGACCCGGCGAGGCGCTTTGTCATGCCCCGGAACGAGCATGGGCATTCGCCGAACATCGTCTCCGGTACGCCCCTGTCACCCCGCCGGCACGTGAACGAGCGGCACGGCCATCGCACACCGACCCGCACCGTCGTCGCCACGGGACCGAACCCACCTCCGTGAGCGTCGGCGCGGCCGAGGCGCCCACCCCGGCGCAACACGAACCACACGGCGCGGCGTCCCGGATGCCTGATATCCCGTCGAGGCGGCGCAACACCACGAACTCGCCGACCGACACCGGCTCGGACACCGGCGTGACGTACGTCCCCACCCTCGGACAGGGCCTCCGACCAGGCCGGACAGAGCCGGACTGTCCCACACGCCCACAGCCCTTGTCGCAGCCGCGACGGACGGGAAATCTCGGCTCGGACGGCGTCGACGGCCGGCCTCACATCCCGAGAACGGGACAGGCCCCGCGCCGCACCGTCGACAGCCCCGGCCGGGCGACATCCGATCCCCACGACGGCGACGGCGACGTCACGACATCGCCGCGCCTCCATCCTGGAGAACCATCATGGCGACCCGCACAACGCACCTGCGTCTTACGCTGGTCCTGGCACTGACGTTGATCGTCCTCGCCGGACTCTTCACCGCAGCCGACGCCTCATCCTCTTCCTCCTCGTCGTCCCGCAAGGCGTCCTCGAGCACGTCCGCCAAGAAGCCCGCAGCGGACGGAAAGCCCTGCGCCGGCAAGCGCGAGGCCAAGAACCCGAAATTCATCGGCACCCACACCGTCTGGCCCGACGAACCGAACTGGTCCGCCTCGAGTTGGGCTCCCATCGCGGTCAAGCTCGACAAGAGCGTCTCCCTCGCCAACAAGGTCGGCGGCACCCTGGGCGTCAGCCACGAGGGCATCAGCGCCACCGTCGGCTTCGACGTCACCAAGACCTGGACCGACACCATCAGCGCCACCCTGCCCCTGAAGGGCAAGAAGGGCCACTACGTCCTGCGCGGCGGCGCCGCCTACAAGGACTACCGATTCGACGTCTACGAACAACGCGGCCACCTGCGCCTGTTCGGCGGCATCAACGGCACCCTCACCTGCCAGGTCGAGACCCGCGTGAAGGTCGGTACCAGCACCGCGTCCAGGTTCTGGCGCTACGACTTCAAGCACAACAAGGTCTCCAAGTAGCCCCGGGCTCGACCGGAGCAATTCGACCAACCTGAGTCAACCTCCCCAACCGCCGCCGGAGAACGTGCTCTCCGGCGGCGGTTGGGCTTCACCAGCCCATCGGTGAACATTTCACCTGCCCATCGGCGAAACAACAGGTCCGTCTCCCGCGACCGGGACCACCGACCGGCACCGGAAGCACCACTGCTCAGCCTCGACCTCCGCAGCGAATACGACTTCCACGGACCCACGACCCCGGCCCGACCCACGCTGTACCCGCAACCGCAACCGCAACCGCAACCGCAACCGCAACCGCAACCGCACGCGCACCCGCACCCCGAGCCCACCGAGCCGCGTCGCACCCGAGACGGTGAACGACCGCCACCACGCGACCGTACGCGGCCCACCCGAAAGAGAACCTCCCCCGGGCCCCTGCTGCCGGCGTCGCCTCGTACGCGCACGCACGGAACGGCACACCGCACATACCGCGACGCGACACGCATACCGGGATCCGCCCGAACCCGGCGCATTCGGACCGATCGCGCCCGCATACCGCCAGGGTTTACCCGGTTCTCCTGCGCTCGTTGGATGCCGAGTGTGTGGCCGGGCGCCTAGCGTGCCGTGGCCGGGACCGTTCGCGTACAGGGTGGCGAATGGTGCCCGGTGCCGAACGAGTCCGTGATTTCCTGGAGTTCAGTGTGTCCGAAGCCCGGCGCGACGTACCCGACCCGCCCCGACCCGCACACGCCTCGCCGCCTCCCGCGGCTCCGCCCACTCCGACGTTCCCGCCCTTTCCGCCTCCGGCCGGGCCGGGGGAGGTCGGTGCCAGGGAGCGCTCCGGCGCGTTTGCGGGTGGTCCGGTCAGATGGGTCGCGCTGGTCGCGGCGGGCATCGTATCGACCGTGGTCGCCGCCTTGTTGATCAACGGCACGGACGGGGGCGGCGGACACGATCGCAAGGCGTTCCAGGACCCCGCCGGAGCGGGACCACCCGCGGCCGCGGAGCAACAGCCGATGCCACCGTTGCCGTCGATCGACACCACGGGCCGTAAGCCGACGGCGAGCGCGAAGTCGGTTCGCACGGCCGACGTTCGGCCCTCGGCGCCGCCCGCGCCCGGGAAGGACGGCAGGTTCACGGCTCGGCCCGACGACCCGACCACGTGGCCGGACGCGTGCGACATCGTCACCGCCACCGACGTCCGGGAGGTCTTTCCCGATGTGCGCGGCGTCGAAGTCGTCGGCACGGCCGACGCCCGCGGATTCCTCAAGAGCAAGGGGCCCGCGCTGCGCAGCACCACCTGCAAACTCACGCTGGACACGCCTCGGGTGATCGACGCGTACAGCACGATCAGCCTGACCGTGGACATCGTGTCGATCGCCACCGGCGCCGAGATGACCCACGACTGGGACTTCACCGCCTCGGGCCCGCGCCGGCTCGCCGACTACCGGGAACTGCCGCCCTCGGCAGGCGCGGATGCCGGCTACAGCGCGCAGGGCGGCGTGCAGTTCCGCAAGGACGAGTTCATCATCCGGATCACCCCTCTGGGCCACCTGTCCACGCCGGACGGTTACCCCCAACGCGGCTGGGAGGCCGACCTGTTGCCGCGGCTTGTTCCCAAGGCCACCGCCCGCCTGTGACCGACCGGCGGCGACGGCGGGCGTGGCGACGGACCGGGTGGGTGCACCCGCCCGGGCAGGCTCCGTGCCCGCCGCCCCACTCGACCGAAGAGCACCTTGGTGACTCGGCGGGTGGTCCGTGCGGCGACCGGTGGCGTCGGTCATCGCCCACGCGGCGCAGGCCACACCTGCGGTGAACCGTTCGACGTCGCGGATGGCGAGGCCCGTGGGCGTACACGCGGCGGCCGGCTCCACGGTCGGCAGTCGGAAATCGCAAGTCGGCGTCGCCATCGGAGTCCTCGGGGCCACGTCCCACAGGTGTCCCATCTCCGCGGCGGAACAGCAGATCAGGAGCCTTGTGAGTGTCCCGTCCCCGGAGCGGGACGACGACGGTATTGCCTCCCGCCGCCGCAGCCGGAGACGTTGGGTGTGCAGATCACACGATGTGGTCGGGGGGAGCACACCACCCGCTGAACGGTGTGAGAGATGCGAGGAGTAGATGAGTCGGCGAAGGAAGCTTGCGGGCGGTGTCGCGGTTATGGCGATGGCCTTCGGCGGAGTCGTCTTCACGGGCGGCCCGGCCAGCGCCTCCGGGTGCACGTGGGCGCCTTGTGGTCGAGCGGTGAACGACACGGCGAGCGACAAGATGCGTTACACCCTCAAGCTGGACACCGGCGGGGACCATCGGTGCAACGTATGGAACTTCCCCGGTGGGCAACGCACCGTGAGCTGTCAGCAGCAGGATCTGAACCCCGGCAAATCGGTGGGCGGGTGGCTATGGGACAAGAAGGATGTCGATGCCTTCACCTTTCCCGACACCGGATATCACGTGTCCTTCTACGGTGGCGCGCAGACGTACCACATCCGGGGAATGTGGACGAAGATCTCGAGCAGCGACACCGTCAGGTGCTTCGACACGTCCGCGTACAAGACGCCCTACTGTCATGTCGCGCTGGCCCCCTGAGCCGCACCAGGCGAGCCCGGCGGAGACGGAGCTGCGACTTCCTCCACGTGGTCGTGTCGGCGAACCTCCGCGTGCTGTCAGTCGACTCGCCGGGCGAGCACCTGTCCGGGCCATGCGTCGGACATGAAGCGATCGGTGGGGGTGAAACCGTTGCGCTCGTAGTACGCGACCAGTTCGCCCCCGCCGCCCGCCCAGCAGTCGACCCGCAGCAGCTTCACGCCGGCCCGCCGGGTCTCGTCCGCGGCATGGGCCAACAGCGTCGACCCGATGCCGTGGCCGGCGTGCCGTCGGTCGGAGACCAGTAGCCGGACGTAGCGCTCGGGTTCCTCGGCCGGCGCGATCGGCACCAAGGGGTTGGGTCCCGTGTCCAACACCAGGGCGCCGACGAGTACCCCGTCCAACTCCGCGATGTGCGGGTCGTGGTCGGTCATGTACCGCTCGACCCGCGCCACCCCGCCGGGTTTCTGAGAGTACGGTGTCGTGCCCCACTGCTCGGTGTTGCCGCGCTCGTTCATCCAGGCCACTGCGGCGTCGAGCATGTCCAGCACGGCTGGTGCGTCGGCCAGGCCGCCCGGTCGGATCCGTATGCCATGAGTGGTGTCGTTCACGGCGGAAGTCTAGACAGCGTCGGCGGATCGGAGCCGAAGCCATGAACCCGAAACGATGAACCCGAAGCCATGCACCCGCTGCGCTGCGCTGCGCCGCGCCGAACAAGACCGGACCTCGACGGTGACGTCCATCATCGACGCGGGCGCGTAGCGGGCGTGGGCGGTCGCGATCTCCTCGCACGAAGCGGTGAAGTTGCTGGGCCGCGCGCCGTACGCTTGGTTGCCGACAGGAATGGTCGGGTCGCGACAGAGGCGTAGATGGGTGCCTGCGGGAGGCGTTGTGGAACTCCCCCGCGCCGCCGACGTGATCGGGGTGGGAATGGCTAAGCAGGATCGCGACGACCGGGCGTCCGGTCCTCCGCACCTGCTCAATGGCGCGCCTGGCGTCGGTCATGGTGCGCAGTGTGTGGATACGAGCTCCGGGCTCAGGAGGGGGCGGGCCGTGGCCTTCGAGCGTGACGCGTTGCCCGTCATGGCGACCGGCCGACACTGCTCGTTGATCGCGGCCGCATGAACTGGTCCCATTCGTGGGCCGTTTACGCAGTTCGGCGCGGGGATGCACGCCCAGGCCGAGGCGGGACGCCGTTGTTCGCCCCACCGGGTCTGCGGGCCGCCACAGTTGATCCCACCGGGCCGTCGGGGGCTCGTCCGTGGGCGGCTCCGGCACGTGTCGGCACGGTCGAACGGGGAATCGCGGCGCCCGCGAAGGTGCATGGGAGGAGGCACTGTGGCTCGACGACGATCGGTCGGTACCCAAGACGCCGATGTGCACGGTGAAGTACTTCACCCAGTGCCGTATCAGGCGACGTCCGTCCTGACGTGACGTTACGCGCCATCCGGATTGCCCCTCGGATCGCGCGTCGGCCGCGAGCTGTGTCCGTGGCGGAACGCATGCGGGTGGGGTGTCCGTGTGCTCTGCGCCGTCCCGCCGGCTCGCTGTCGATGGTTCGGAAGAAGGGCGCGATTCTTTCCGGGGCTCCCCGGAACCGTGGGTGCGCGGGGTGGTGACCACCGGAGCCGTAGTCCGGCCGGCGAGCCGCTGGGTCCTGCCCGGCGGATCATGTGGCTCGTTCAGCGTCGCCGCGTCGGTTGGTTGGCATGGTCATGGGGCGGGGAGACGTAACGAATGAGTTTCGCGCGGGGCCTATGACGACACCCTCCGAGGACTGCTACTCCTGCCGGCAGGACGCCTCGTACGACACCCTCCCGCCTCGCGAACGGATCGCCTCCGACGTGCTGTGGAGGGTGACGCACTCGGTCGGCACGAGTCTGCCGGGTTGGCTGGTCCTGGTCCCCCGGCGACATGTGACCTCGATCGCGAACCTGACCGATGACGAAGCCGCCGGTTTGGGTCTGTGGCAGGTCCGCCTGGCGCGGGCACTGCACGAGACGACCGGCTGCGCCAAGACCTACGTGGCGCAGTTCGCCGAGAAGCCGGGATTCGAGCACGTCCACTTCCACGTGGTGCCTCGGATGGCGGACCTGGCACCCGAGTTGCGTGGCCCCAAGGTGTTCACCCTGTTGCACCCGACCGGGGCCGAGCGGGTGTCGACCGTGGAGATGGATCGGGTGGCCCTCGCGATACGCAAGTGCCTCGGACAGGACCACGGCCGCGTTCACGACCCCCGGATCGGCTGACCCTCCTCCCGGTCGATCCCGCCGGTACTGTCCGGTTCCGGCTCTGAAGGTCGTGTCCGCCTCGGCAGGAACGGGCAAGGCTGGTGATGCCACGGCGGTCGGTGAGGCGGCTCAATCCCCAGCGACCGTGAGTACGATCTTGCCCTGAACGTGTCCTCGGGCGGCGCGTTCGTGCGCTGCTCGGGCATCCGCGCGCGCGAATGTGCTGTCGATCGCGACGCGGACCGTGCCCGCGTCGAGCAAGCGACCCGGTTCGAACGAGCACCTCGCCCGGCCCCGGAACGGGAATCGGCACCTCGGCGTAGCGCAGAACCTCGGGGCCACCGTGTAGCGCAGAACCTCGGGGCCACCGTGCTCATGGATCCGGATCGCCCTCATCGTGTGTCGGCATCGTCTTCTCCTTCTCCTGCCCGTGCTGCGGTATAGGGCTATCCGGATCAGTGATCCATATAAGTGGCCCACTGATCCGAACATGTGAACGCGCCACCCGGCAGAACTGCTGCGCGTGGCCGCCACCGACGACTGCCCCTTCCACCCCAGGCCTTCCGTCTCCGGGGCCCGTTGGGTGCTGCCGCGTCTGGTCGGCGAGGTTGCGTACGCCGCCATCACCCGCGCGGGACTGCTCCGACACCCTCGTGGCATCGCCTGCGCCTCGACCTCGCCCCGGGCGACGTCGCCCGACCGCGGACCGGGCGACGTTCCCCGCAGATCGGGCCACACTCGAACGATGGAGATCATCGAGGCGCACGGCTACCTCGCCGTGCCGGGTCTGGGTGACGTGGAGGTCGACGTCGACCTGTACGACTGGCCGCCGGCCGAGCATGTCGGTCCGGTCGCGTGGAGCGCGGTGATCGCCGAGGGCCCGGAGCTCGCGGTCGGCACCAAGGGCGAACTGCACGTCGACGGCGAGAACACCGAGATCGGCCACCCGTTTACGGTCATCATGAACGCCGGCCGCGTCACCCGGATCTGCGGCTGCGAGAACACCTGAGGCTCAGTCGAGGCCCGCTTCGGCGCGCAGCTCGGCGATCTCAAGGTGCGCGGCCGCGAGATCGGCGGCCATCCGTCGCGTGCCCTCGGCTACACCCGCGTCCCACATCCGACGTACGAGTTGCTCGGCGGCGGCCTGGTCCAGGCCGGTCGCCAATCATCACGCGTTGGGTCAGGGTCACGGTCCATGTCTCCAGAACATCCCGCCGGCTCGTACTCCGCACGGCGAGGACACTCGTCACGCCGCAGCCTTGCCGACAACGGGAGCGCGGCGCCGGAACAGGGCTTCACCATCACCACGGCAGGCGAACGCCGCCGCGTTCCCCTCGACTTCGACGACCTGAGTGCGACCGGACCCAGCGTCCCCGAGTACGCGGTCCGATCGCACCCCTGGTCAGGGCGTCGCACCCGGGCGACGCTCGTTACCTCGTCGCCCGACGGGTCCGCGAGAACCGCGACGCTCTCCCGACCTGGAACGCGAAACGCCCCAAGAGCCCCGAGGCTCCCGAGTGGGACGGCCCGATCTCCATCCACCCGGACGGCTCCGTCCTGGCCATGCGCCTGCTTCCGGAGGCGCCCCGACGCTGAACACGCCTCGGTGCGGGACCGCAGATCGCGTCCGTTCGCGCCGGGCCGTTCGTGGTCGCGGTCGAACATCTCGTCCGGCCCGAGGAGTGTCGACGGCGGGCTCCACGTGCATAACTCCAGTTCTCATCACTGGAATTATGACGGGTGCCGGGGTTCCCGTCTCCGGTGGAGGTTCGGTCCGTCCGCCGGAGGAGGACAGCGGCCGAATCCCTATCCTGCGGGCGCGACGCCACACCGCCTCTTTGCGGGCTTGCGAGCATCGAGGACGCTGGGGCGACCGGCCGGGCGGGTGTCAGGATCCGTTGTAGAGGCGGTCGAGGCCGACGAGTTGGAGGTCGGGGTTGTCGGTGGCGGCGGTGTGCAGGTCGTCGGTGAAGCCGTCGCCGCTGAAGCAGAGCAGGCGGGTGTGGGTGGCGTCGACGCCGTCGCGGGCGGCGAGGAGTTCGCGGATGCGTTCGAGGCGGGCCAGGTGGGCTCGGCCCATCCGCGCCTTCCACTTGGCCTCGCCGATGGCCAGGAGGGTTTCGCGGCCGTGGTCGTCGCGGCCGAAGACGGCGACGTCGACCTCGAGGCCGTTCTTGGCGGCGGGGTCGGGGATGGTGCCGGACTGCACGCGGACGCGGTGGCCGCCGAGGGTGTCGGGCGAGGCGTACCAGCGGGTCCAGGCGCGGCAGACCTGTTCGAAATGGGGGCCGACGACCTTGCTGAGGAAGGTGGCCTGGGAGCGGGCCCATACGTCCGCGGCGTGACCGGGACGCTCCAGGTCGCTCCACTCGGGGCGCATGACCGCGTGGTGGAAGGACACGATGGGCTCGGCGATGCGGTACGCGGAGCGTTTGCCGTGGAAGGCGTCGGGGTCGCGGATGATCATCCCGGTGTCCTCCAGGACCACGAGGGCGTGACCCAGGTCGGTGGACTTGCGCGCGAGGTAGCTCGCGATGCCGCCTCGGGTGTGGTTGCCGTCGGCGATCGCGGACAGGACGCCGTGGTAGAGGGCGGTGTCGCGCAGGTCGGGTTCCTCGGCGAGGAGGAAGCGGGCCTCGCGGAAGAGCGGGCGTCCGGGGTTGAGGACGTTGCGCTGTACCCAGGGGTCGAAGTCGTCGAGGTCGGCGGGTGCGTCGCCGAGGGTGAACTCGCGGGCGTAGGCGGGGGTTCCGCCGACGACGGAGTTGACGAGGAGCGCCAGGGTGGGGTCGTCGATGTCCCAGAAGCGTGCGGCGAGCCGGTAGTCGAGGGTGGGTACGACCAATTCGAGGCTCGCGCGGCCGCGCAAGGGGGCGGTCCCGGTGAGCAGGTTGCCCATGAGCGAGAGTGCCGAGCCGCACAGCAGCAGCCGGATCGGGGCGCCGCCGCGGCGCGCGTTGGGTCCGAGCGCGCGTTGCAGGAGCGAGGGCAGTTCGGGGGACGCCTTCGCGAGGAAGGGGAATTCGTCGATGACCACGGGCATGGGCCTGCCGTCGGGGACGGGGATGGCCATCAGGGTCTCGACGGCCTCCTCCCAGTGCGCGAACCGGTACGGGATCGGCTGGCCGGTGTGGCGCGCGAGGGCCGATCCGAACTGGCGCAGCGACTCGGCCTCGGTGGCCTCGGTGGCGGAGAAGTAGAAGCCGCCCGTCTCGCGGCACAGCGCGTCCAGAAGGAACGTCTTGCCCTGGCGGCGCCGCCCGGAGACCACGCCGAGCGTGGCCTCGCGTCCGGGATAGGCGGCGAAGCGCACGAGCTCGGACCACTCGAAGTCCCGGTCGAACATGTCGGACGGCTTGTGCACGATTCCACCCGGGACGTCGGCAATGATGAACGTATCTATTATAACTGTGGTTATCAATGGTTTCTCGACCGTGCGTGCGTGTCGTGCGTGCAAAGAAGCGGGGCGGCGGTGTCGGCACGGCGGCCCGGTCGAGCCGCTCCCTGTTCGTCCCGGGCGACGGCTCAAGCGCCCCGACCGCGACGACGCACGGCCACCGACGCGGGACACCATCGGTCGCGGGCGGGGATCGCCGTCGTGAATGCCGCTCAATGGGTCCGCACCGGATAGACGTGGACGATCATCTCTACGGCCACCAGTGCCCAGCGGTCGCCGATCGCGGCGATCGGTGATCCCGTCGGTGGACCATCGTCGGGCGCCGGTCGCGAGGTCGTAGGCCGTCACCTTTCCCGAGGCGTCGGCCTGGGGGCCGCTCTGGTCGGCGACCAGCACCGTGTCGCCGAGCAGGAAGGGCGCTCCGCTGCAGGCCGGGTCGGCACCGCGATTCTGGTCCCCCACGGCAACCCCCGGCGCATCCGCGCCCTTTCCGACCGTTGCGGGCTCAAGCGGGCGATCATCCACGGCACGATCCAGGCCGGCCCGCGGTGACTATCAGCGCATCGTGGCCCGATGGCAACTGTCGGCTGGCGTTGTCTCGAAGGTGACGGTGAACGACGGCTGATCCGGGTGCTGGGGTGGGCGGCCGGCCCCCGATCGGTGGGGAACCGATCGGCGGCCCGTGCGTCCACGAGGTGATGCGCGATCGGCCCGGCAATCACCGCAGGGCCGGAGCGGAACGCCGGGGCAGGGGGACCATGGGCAGCGGGGGCAGCGGGGGCAGCCGTGGCGTGGGCGGTCGGGCCGGGATGATGTGGTGTTCGGTCGCGCTGACGGTGGCCGGGACGACGGCGTTCGTCCGGTTCGTGAACGTGGCGGAGGCGCGGTGCCTCTACGAGCCGGTGCCCGTGCGTGAGTGGACGCTGCTCCTGGCCGCGCTGACGTGTGGTGCGCTCGGGCTGGTGCTTTTCCACCTCGGCTGGATTCGAGCTCTGCGAACCCGTTCCGACCGCGGTCGCCGCGGTCTCGCCTTCGCGCTCGCCCTCGTCTTCAGCCTCCCCACCTACCTCCTGATCCCGGGCGAGTTGCACCTGATCGGCGAGCTTCGCGACAAGCACGGGGTTGGGGAGGTGTCGGACTGCTTCGGCCGAGCTGCCGCGGTCGTCGAACCGCCGGGTACAGGCGGTGGTGCGTCGCGCAGTGGGGACCTGCCGTTCTCCGGCTGCCCCGATTGAGCCCGAGACCGAACGAGGCGGGTGCGGCCGCGGGCGACGCCGATGCGCCCGGTCCAGGAGTGCGCCGCGGGTCAGCCGCGCCCGGCCGCCGACCTGCCGTCCGGGACGTCCGCCTGCGTGATGCGTCTGGTGAGGGTACGCCAGGGGCGGCAGGCGACCACGGGCAGCCCGTGCTGCGCGGCCCGGTCGGCGAGCCACCGGGAGTAGCGCACGCCGACCTCGGCCCGCTGTGTCTGGCTGCCCAGTTCCGGCTCGCGATCGGCGTAGTTGGCGACAACCTGTGTGACGTCGTCCTCGTGCAGGAACACCGCCCGTACGCTGCGCCCGGCGGCGGCACCCGCGCGGATCGCCCGGGCGGCGGCGGCCGGGGTGATGTAGTCGCCTTCCACGACGGCCGGTACGGGGACGGTCAGCCGATTGCCGACGACGCCGACGACGGCGGGTTCCATCGCGATGGCGGTGGCGATCTGGAGTTGCAACTCCCGGTCGGGACTCGGCGGCGCGGAGTCGGGAAGCCGATTGAAGTGGTGCAGGCCGGGATGGGTCTCCGCGTCGGTGATGGCCTGAACCGCGCCGACCACGTCGTCGAACTCCACGATGAACGCCCCCTGCTCCCGGGCCAGTTCGGCCGCCGCCCGACTTTTACCCAGACCCGAGGCGCCGCCGAGGAGCAGGATGTCCCACCGCGTGTCGATCATCGATCGACGGGATCGCAGCCCGTCGGATCGATGTCGCGCCCACCCTGCCACGACCGAGGCGCCGGTCCGTCGCCGCTGCGGCGCGTACCGTGGTGACAGCTGTCGTCGCGCCACGATGATCGCGCGGCGAGCGGACTGGGTGGACCGGGCGGGCCGTGAGCGCGCGCCGATGCGGCGCGGCAGGGGCAGGACGTTTTCGAGAGAGCCGGAGTACATGGCCACGGCGCCGACGCGGCTGGACGACGTCGAGCCGTTCTGAGCGTTGCAGCCTGCCCAAACACCGGTACAGGGAAGAAGTCCGCATCTCATCCGTCCCGGGACAAGGGGTTCGACCAGCCTGTTCCCGGGCCGCCGAACGCTCCGGCGTGGACGTGTGCATGACCGGCCACTCTCCCGGCGCGGTCTGATCACCACCGGCCGCAAGAAGCGGAAGAAGCCCGAGAAGCTACGGAAGCAGGTCGGACACGGCGCGAACAGCCCGGTGTTCTGGTGCTGCGTGGAGGAGGGCGAGATGTGGGGGGACCCTGCCGCCACCGAGGGCATCGGGCTGTAGGCGCAGGGCCCGCCCCTGTGGACCGGGCGCGTTCGTGGCGGGTTGGATGCGGCCATGGAAGTTATTCTCACGGCCGCCGTCGCCGTCGTCGGGACCCTGCTGGGTGCCGCAGCCACTCACCTCTTCGCGTTGCGGGAGCGCAGACGCAGTGCGCAGGTCGAGCAATCCGATCGGTTGCGGGCCGAGCGTCTCGCGGTGTGCGCCGAACTCGCGGAGTTGCTCACGCACTTCCGCGGGGTCCAGCGCGCACGTCGCGTGCTCGAGGTCGGGGCCGGCAACGCCGCCGAACTCGCCGAACTCAAGGCCGAGGCCGACCGGACCCGGACCAGCAGTCGCGGTGCCATCTTCCGACTGCGTCTGCTCGGGGCCGACCCCGGTCTCGTCGCGCTGGCCACCGACGCCCGCGAAAAGGCGATCGACACGCACAAACCCGATGCCGACGGCCGTCGGCGCATCGAGGACGCCCGAGCCGCGGTCGATGCCTTCGTCGAGGAGGCGGCACGCCGTCTCGCCGCGTAGGCGCGGAACTCGCCTACGCGTTCTCGCGACCTCGCGTGGTGGCGCGCCCGGTTGTCGCGTCGAATGAGGGGAGGTTATCCGACGCGATGCGGACGGCGGCGCGCCACCGTCCGCATCGTCCTTCGACCACACCGTCCGGGTGACGCTGCCAGTAGCTCGCTGCCGCGCCGCGTCCCGCATCATCCGGTGCCGACGGGGCCCCGTGCACCGCACCGTAACCGCACACGGTGCGGCAAACGGGGGCGCCCGTCGTTCACCTTCGTTTCGCTCCGTCACGCTCCTCGGGGAAGGGGCTCCCCCTGCCGCACTGCGTATTCACCCACCAACCGTTCCATGGCCTCCAGCAGGTCCCGGTGAACCTGTCGATGCCGTCGTTCGGCTCCGGAACGCCGTCCTCCACGCACCGGATCCTGCGCAGCGCAGACGACAACGTCGTGGACACGGACTCGAGTTCGGCCAGGACCTCAGGCGAGCCGGTCCTCTGGATGTCGGTGATCTGCGCCACGTATGCCTGCCGGATGGTCTCGGCGTCGTCGCCCTCCCGATCGCGGACCCGGCCGCGTTGGACGGCGACCGCGTAGTTGAGAAGCTGTATCCGGTATTGGCGCGCGGCTGCGTTGGCCGTGACGTAGGACGCCCGATTTGGCCTCCAGGCGCGGCCTGGACACGGCGTGGCGGCTATCGGCCCCGGCGAGGGTCTGTTGGTGCCGATGCGTGTCCGACTGTGTTTGCTGACAGAGACGTTGCGCGACGCCATCCACTGCTCGGCGCCGTCCTGCCCGACGGTGACGGTGTGCTGCGCACCCGGTGGTGACACGCAACGCGCCGGGCGCGCCGGGCAATCCTGCGCCTCGGGAGTTGTTCAACCAGGCCAGGTGTCGTACTTACGAGTCACAAAGAGGTCGTCCATGCGCCGGCGTGCGTCGTCGGTGCCATGTTCGGTGTGGAGCAGGACCACGGCTTCGTAGCGTTCGACGAGGTCGGTCGGGACGGCGGGATGTGACCCGATGCCCCGGCCGGCGTGCGGCCGGAGCGGCTCGGTCAGGCGTAGTCGGTGATCCACCCGCCGCAGGTCACACGGGTGTTGGCCTTGTAGACGCAGGCCCGGAACTGCACCATCCACCTTTCCGGGATCTCCAGATCCACATCCAGGGTGTAGCCGACCCCGACGGTGTTGCGTGCGCGGTACAGCGGATCGGCGTTGCCGACGTAGTACTCGGCGACGACGGCCATGCCGTCCTGCTTGAAGTCGCGTACGTAGAGGTGCTCGCCGTAGGACTTGAACCGCACTTCGCCGGCCCGGGTGCCGTTGGTGTAGACGGTGGCATTCACCACGGGTTCGCAGGTGGTGCACTCGGCGCTCGCCGGGGAGGCGAGGACCGTCCCGCCGCCCGCCAGCACGGCCGTGGTGCCGAGGACGCTCAGGAGTTTGGTGCGCAGCTTCATGGAAGCCCATCTCGTGTGGGATGGCCGCCGGAGGCGGCGTGCTACAGGGAGGATGGACCGTGGGGCTGAGGGCCTCACGATCCCGACCGCGCGATCGTGACGGGAACGATAGAAGCAATCCGGCAGCCCGCGATACGGCTCCCGTGCACCGTTTTCCGCCCGGCATGGGGTGCGGGTGCACCACTTCCCGTCGCGATGGTGGCTGCTGCACCACGGTCCACCTCGGTGCGATGCCTCGGGCATCACCCGAAGGCTGCGCCGCATCGCGACCGTGCACGCGAATCGCCTCGGTGGGGAGCGTCGGGCGGGCTGCGGCACACTCTCCGGCTCATGGTGTGGAAGCATTCGCGTAACGCGTACGCGTCATGGTCGAGCCGAACGTCGGCGTGCGGAGCCTCTCTTCGGACACGTCTGCAATCCGCACCGAGCCGAGGTCCAGCGTCTCGAGGACGCGCTTGACGAGGCCGACGAACACGCTCGACAAGCCCTCCTGAACATGTCCGCCGGGCACCTGGGTCGGCAGTTCCGGCCGCCTACGGTGAGTCGCCGTGCGCGCACCTGTTGACGTGTCGCGTCGAGCGGGCGACGGCTCTCCTGCGGCGGGGCGACCTCAGTGTTACGGAGGTCTGCTTCGCGGTCGGCTGCGCGTCGCTGGCAGCGTCCACCACCCGCTTCACCGAGCCGGTCTGCCTGCCGCCCGGGGCCTTGCGGCGCCAGGCGGCGGACGCGGCGGACGGCCATGTCCATGTGCGGGTACGGCCGGCGATGCGGGGTCGGCGATCAAGGTGGAGGGGATGCCGGCGTGCGTGGCGAAGCAAGTCTCAGGACCGGTCAGGAATGGAGAAGCCCCGGCCGCCGCGCGGCCCCTAGCGTGATGGTCATGGCAACCACCGCTTCCACCGCAGCCAGCACGTCCCTCGCGTCCCTCGCGTCCGTCACCCTCGAGGTGGCCGACCTCGAGGCCGCTCGCCGCTTCTACAGCGCCTTCGGCGTGGACACGTACATAGACCTGCGGGCGTCCGAGGCGCACTCCACCGGGTTCCGCGGCTTCACCTTGGCGCTCACGGTGTCCGGGCCGGCCACCGTCGACGGCTTCGTCGGCGCCGCCGTGGACGCCGGCGCCACGGTGCTGAAGCCCGCGGCGAAGTCGCTATGGGGCTACGGCGGCGTTGTCCAGGCCCCGGACGGGACGATCTGGAAGATCGCGACCTCGGCGAAGAAGGACACCGGCCCCGCCACCCGCGAGATCGACGAGGTCGTCCTGCTGATCGGCGTCGAGGACGTGAAGGCCACCAAGCAGTTCTATGTCGGCCGGGGCATGACCGTGGCCAAGAGTTTCGGTGGCAAGTACGCCGAGTTCGCCCCCGGTCAGTCCAGCCCCGTCAAGCTGGCGCTGTACAAGCGCCGTGCCCTTGCCAAGGACCTCGGCGTCCCCGCCGACGGCACCGGCTCGCACCGCATCGTCCTCGGCAGCACCGCCGGCGCCTGCACCGACGCGGACGGGTTCGTCTGGGAGACTGCCGCGTCGCTCGCCCCCACGTTGTCCTGACTCCCGACCCCCACTCCCGCCCCGCTCGACCCTGTACCGCCTGACCCGCCGGGTGCTCGGCGAACGGTTCGGTCGGCCGGTCCTGTTCAACCATCGGTCACATTTCTCCATCCGGTCCTGTCATACCGATCGACCGGCGAACACGCGCCGATGTGACGGCCGGGCCCCCAGCCCGGATGTCCGGCACGCGTCCATCCACCCTCTGTGCAAGGAGCACGTCATGAAGGCGCACGTCAGCTCGATCCTCCTCGGTGTCCGGGACATGGACCGGGCCAAGCGGTTCTACGCCGAGGGGCTCGGCTGGAAGGTCAAGAACGACTTCGGCATCTCGGTGTTCTTCGACTCGGACGGCGCGTCGCCGGTCGGCTTCTACGCTCGCGAGGGTCTGGCCGGCCAGGTGGGCACGGATCCGGAAGGCAGCGGCTTCAGCGGGCTGGTTCTGACCTACGTCGTTCGCAGTGAGGCACGGGTCGACGAGATCATGGCGGAGGCCGGTAAGGCCGGCGCCAAGATCCTCAAGCCTGCCGGTGCTCTGCCGTGGGGCGGGTACGGCGGCACCTTCGCCGACCCGGACGGCTATATCTGGAGTCTCGGCTACAGCGCCCAGGGAACCGACCAGCCCTACGCCGAGTAGCCGCGATCTCTCGCCTCGCAGCCGTCCGGGACGGCGCGGCGCGTGCCGTAGCCGTTCTGGGCACGGCGATGATCCCGGTGTGGGCAGTGGGAGCGGCCATCGGAGCCGGGCGGGCCGGACTCGCGCTGAGCCGGCAGAACAATGGGAGAAGGATCATGAAGTTTCGCACCCTCGTGGAGCCACCCGAGCCCATGCGGGGCCTGGAAGTTCCGCCCGAGGTGGTGGCAGCGCTCGGCGGGGGCGCGCGGCCGCCGGTGACCATCACGGTCAACGGGCATTCCTGGAAGAGCCGGGTCGCCATCCTGCGAGGCCGCCACCTGCTCGGTCTCAGCAACGCCAACCGGCAGGCCGCCGGTGTCGCGATCGGCGAGGAGGCCGAGGTCGAGTTGGAGCTCGACACAGAGCCGCGCGTCGTCGTCGAGCCCGCGGACTTCGCCCAGGCTCTGGACGACGACCCCCTCGCCCGCGCCGCGTACGACAACCTCGCGTACAGCCACAAGCGCGAGCATGTGCGCGCCATCGAGAGCGCGAAGAAGCCCGAGACGCGCCGACGGCGCATCGAGAAGGCCATCGCCACCCTGCGGGGCTGACCCCTGAGAAGCGAGACCCCCGGCTATGGAGGGAAACCCTGACCTGCACCGACCCGCGGCGGCCTCATCGCCCCGCCACCGGACCCGGGCGCCGATCGGGACGGTCATGCCCCGCTCGGCGAACTGTCCGGCGGCGGCACGGCCGCCCCTTTGATCTGTTCGCGCGGGTGACCGAGAAGGGCCGACACCCCTCCGCTGTCCGCTCGCGGCACTGGGCGCCGCCATGGACCGGGTGCTCGGCGCCGATGTGAGCGTCTCCCGGGCGAGGTCTATGCGCAGGACGCCGCTACGGACGAGGCACGGCACCGGGCCGTCGAGGCCGAGGTACGTTCCGATCGGCGCGGGAGAACTGCAATGAGCCACCACGTGCGGTGCGGCCTGCGGGCGGACCGGGAGCGCGGTGCCCTTCGCCGCGCGACAGGAACGAACTCGACACGGGCGGGCACGTTTTGGCGGATGGGGCGACACGGACTCGACCATTCGCGCAGCGCCGGACCGGGCCCGTCCACCGAGCGCTCACCGACCATCTCCTCTTGTCCGGAAGCCACATCGAATCTCGTGGAGGACCCGGCCCCGACGGAATGCGAGAAATCCGCATCCACGTCGTACACCGGCTGTCACGATGAGGCGACAGTACGGTCACCCCCGCGACGAGGAGGTCATCCGGTGAGTGATGTCCAGCCCCGACCCGCCGACGGTGTCGGACCGGCCGACGCCGCCGATCCGGACGGCCGCGCCTCGGCGGCGTATCTGATCGACGAGGCACTGGCCTACCTGTACCCGGCCGCGCTTCGGGCGGCCGCCGCCGTCGGGGTGGCCGACCACCTGGCCGAAGGCCCGCGCACCGCGGCCGAGTTGGCCGGCCCGACCGGCACCGACCCGGCGTACCTCCACCGGGTCCTGCGACTTCTGGCCACGAGGGGCCTGTTCGCCGAGGACGGCACCGGGGCCTTCCGGCTCACCGCCGCCGGCAGCGCGCTGCGCACCGACGCCCCGCTGTCCGTGCGGTCCGCTGTCCTGATGATCACCGACCGCACCATGTGGCTGCCGGCCGGTGAGATGGACCGCTGCCTCCGCGAGGGCGGGTCGGGCTTCGACGCGATCTTCGGGATGCCGTTTTTCGACCACTTCGCCCAAGACGCCGCCACGGCAGCCGTCTTCCACGACGGCATGGCGGCCATGTCCGACCCGGAGGACCAGCCGATCGCCGACGCGTACGACTTCCCCGAACACGGTGTGGTGGTCGACGTCGGCGGCGGCCACGGCGGTCTGCTCCGGGCCGTCCTGCGCGGCCGGCCCGCATTGCACGGCGTGCTCTACGACCGGGAGCACGTGTTGGCCGGCCACCGCCTGGACTCCCCAGACCTTGCGGGACGTTGGCGGCTTGCCGAGGGTGACTTCTTCGCCTCCGTTCCCGACGGCGCCGAGGTCTACATGATGAAGCGGATCACCCACGACTGGGACGACGAGCACTGTGTGGCCCTGCTGGGCAACTGCCGCCGCGCGATGGCCCCCGGCGGGCGTGTCCTGGTCATGGACGCCGTCGTCCCGCCCGGCAACGTCCGGCACCAAGCCAAGGCACTGGACCTGATGATGATGGCCTCCCTGGCCGGCCGGGAGCGCACCGCGCCGGAGTTCGCGGCTCTGTTCGCCGAGGCCGGCCTGCGGCTGAACCGCATCCTCGACACCCCCACGGTGTTGTCCGTCGTGGAGGCCGTTGCCATCGACTGACCCAACGGCCCTCCGCTTCGGCAGGGGTGCGGCCTTTTCCGGCCCTGGGAGCCGATGACCAGGGGTGCGCGCGGGTTTCGTATGCCGCAAAGGACGGTGACCCGGCCGAGCCCGAGGGCGCCGGCCACGTCGACCCGGAGCAGTCCGGCCCGATCGAAGCGGACCTGGTCGGTATCTCCACCATCACGGTCGCCCTGCCGCGTCGCCACCGGGCACGAGGGGCGTGCCGCAGTGACCGGTGAGACCGGTGAGCAGGCCGCGAGGTTCCGTGACGCGCGTTACGGACGGCGTCCGAGCGGGGCCTGCCCGGAGCTTCGCGACGGGTGAGGACGGCTCGCACCACGTTGGTCCGATCGAGTGGCCCTGTGGGAGCGGCATGCCGTGGCACGACAGTATCCGCGTTCCCGGACAGCGGACCGCGTCTGCTCGGTGCCGACCCCGGTCTCGTCGCGCCGGCCACCGACGCCCGCGAAAAGGCGATCGACACGCACAAACCCGATGCTCGACGGCCACCGGCGCATCGAGGAAGCCCGAGCTACGGTCGATGCCTTCGTAGAGGAGGCGGCACGCCGTTTCGCCGCGTAGGCGCGGAACTCGCCCACGCGTTCCCGCGACCTAGCGTGATGGCGCGCCCGGTTTGTCGCGTCGGATATGGGGAGGCTATCCGACGCGATGCGGACGGCGGCGCGCCACCGCGCAACCGCCCGTTGTCGCGGCCGTTCCGTGCCCGCGACTACCGCCCCCAGTCCGCCACGACGCTCGAGGAGCATGCAATGCGAGACGACGATTCGATCGTAGGGAACCTGGGGCCCACCACCTGGTCCCAGCGGGACGCACTGGCGTACGAGGTCGCCCTCGAAGGCCTGAACCTCCTCACCGCTCGATACACCAGGTTGGTCCACGAGGAACAGCGCAGCGCGAAACCGGACCCGATGAAGATCCAGGCATGGGAGGCGGAACTCGACCGCTGGGCCGACATCCCAGGGACGCTCACGCCCGCGGACCCCGAGAAGGTCGAGGAAGTCACCGCGACCTGCAGCGCGCTGCTCAAGACACTCAAGAGCGGTCGATGACCGACGCCGACCGCGATCGCCACGACTTATCCGAGGCCCAGAATCAGCAGATCTTTTGCTGTCAGCACGGCGACCCACCAAGCATTATCACAATTTGTCCCAGTATGGCCGGGGAAAGCTGGGTCATTCATCGGCGCCATGCCTCGATGAGATCTTCGGGGCCCCACCGGAGTCCGATCGGTTCGCTGGGAACGTCGTTGGCGATTCCGGAGAGGGAGACCACGGCGAGGGTGGTCGAGCCGAGGGTGAAGCCGGGTACTTGGGGAGCGGCTGCGGCGAGGTCGGCCATGTCGTGGCGGTCGAACGGGCCCGACAGCCACTTGATGGAGCCGACCAGGCGCACGTGGCGGGCGACGGGTGCGCGGTCCGCGGCGACGAGGTCGACTTCGGGGTCGAAGCGGCGGTTCCACCAGCCGCCGACCGCCTCGATGTCGTCCCACGGCAACCTGCCGTCGCCGGCGGCGAGTTCGAGCGCCTCGCGGGCCAGTGGTTCGACGGCGCGGCCGCGCCACGCGGCCCAGCGGCGTTCGACGAGTCGGTAGGCGGCTTCCGGACGGCCCCGCCGTACCTGCTCCTGGGCCATGCGAAGGACCGCGAGATACAGGCGCAGGTTGCTGTCCTGGACCCGGTAGAGCGCCGGTTTGCCCGGCTGGGTAGAGAGGGGCTCGTCCATCGCGAGGACACGTTTCTCCTCGACGAGGCGGCGCAGTACGGGGGACAGTGAGCCGGAGGGGATGGCGCCGCTTCTGCCGCCGGCGGTGGCGGCGATGTTCGCGTGGGTGCGATCGCCGCCGCCGACGGCCTCGAGGACCCGCCGGACCTGGTCCGGGGCGGGGAACTCGGCCAACAGGGACGATTCCGGGATGCCGAAGACCGGGGAGGCCGGGTCGGCGCACTCGGCTTGGAGGAAGGGAAGTGCGGGGGTGCCGTGTGGCCAGGCGCGCAGGATGCCGGGCAGTCCGCCGCAGACCAGGTGCGCGTCGATGGCGTCGGCGGCTCCGAGTCCGAGGGCGTCCGCGGTCTCGGCCGGGTTGAGCGGGCCGAGCACGAGGTTGTCCGCGCGGCCGTAGAACGGCCGATCGTAGGCGGTGAGCCGTTCCATCATGTGCAGATCGCTGCCCAGGAGCAGCAGGAGCACCGGGTGCTTGGACAACAGTCGGTCCCACGCGGTCTGCAACGCTCCGTCGAAGAGGCTGTCCTGCTCCGCCAGCCAGGGCAACTCGTCGATCACCACGATGGTGGGTCGGTCGGGCAGGGCGGAGGCTAGGGCCCGGAAGGCGTCCGGCCAGCTGCCGGCGCCTCCCGAGGGTACCGATTCGGGGTCCCCGGGCAGCGACGACTCCGCCAGCTCGGTCAGGAAGTCCGCCACCGCCTCGACCGGCGAGGCGCCCTTGGTGGCGGTGAAGAACACGTACGGTACGCCGGCCGCGTTACAGAACTCCTGCACCAGGCGCGACTTGCCGACCTGACGTCGACCGCGCAACGCGAGCGCGGCCCCGGCGCCCGTGGCGGCCACCCGCTCGAGACGCTTGGCCAGCAGTGCGAGCTCAATGCGTCGACCGACGAACGACATCCCGTTCTCCATCGAGCTAGGAATGAGCTACATAGATTCAATCTATGTAGTTGGTGTCTACATAGATTCATCCTACCCTGATTTGCCTTTAGTGAAAGGTTCCGGCGGCGTGCCCTCGAGGCCGTTTCCGGCGGCGGGGGCGGGGATGGCGCCGGTGCCGGATTGCACGCGCACGCGGTGGCCGCCGAGGGTCTCGGGGAGGTTTACCGGCAGGTCCAGGCGCGGCACAGACCTGTTCGAAGTGCGTGTCGACGATCTTGCCGAGGAAGGTGGTCCGGGATCGGTCCCACACCTGTGCGGCGTGGCCGGGGCCCTCCAGGTCGCTCCACTCGGAGCGCAGTGCCGTGTGGTGGAAGGACACGATGGGTTCGGTGATGCGGTACGCGGAGCGTTTGCCGTGGGAGGCGTCGGGGCTGCGGACGATCATCCCGGTGTCCCGCAGGTCCGCGAGGGCGTGGCGTGGCCCAGGTCGCTGGAATTGCCGAGAAGGTCGCCCGGGAGATCGGCGGCGTCCCGATCCCGGCGAGGTGCCGATCGGCGGTCTCGAGTCGCGGTCCGCCCCCGCATTGTCAACCCTCCGCGAGTGGCACACGCTACATTCTCCCCGGTGGCGGCCGGACGTTGGGCCAGGTCGGCGGACAAAACCTGGTGCGCGGCACGGTCCCAGCCGAACTCGGGATAGCGTGCCCAGGATTCCACAAACCCGCGAAACCGATCCCAGGTCGGGAATTCGGCGCGGAAGTCGTCGCGGTGGATGTGGGTGGCCTCGTCCACATTGCCGTAGTCCATGTGCCTCGCCACTCCGTTCGGTTCTCGTGGGGCATGCAGGAAGCGCAACCAGCGTCGACCGTCCGCGTCCCGGCCCTTTCGACCAGGAGCGCGTCGAGCACCTCGGCCAGTTCCGCGGGCGTCGCGAGATTTGCGGCGGACGATGCTCGACGCCACGCGGCCGAGCGTGTCCTGGTCGACGGTGGAAACCGACGCGAGGTCGCGCAAAGTGCGGGCGGGTGTGGTCACCGGCAGGCCGTCCACCAGCTGCCACTCGGTGGGCGCGAGCCCGGCCACGTGGACAGTGGTCCGCGACTCCGCGGGTTCCGGCACGGAGGTGCCCGGCGGCAGGGTGAACTCGGGCCCCGGGCCGGGTAGATCGCCCAGGCCGTGGACCCGGGAGGCCGAGCCGTACGAGACCACCCCGGCGGCCGGCAGGTCCCGTTCCCAGCCGGGCCGCGCTGGATCCAGCAACAGCCAGGCCGCGCGCAGCCGGGGAAACATCGGCCTGGCGCCGCCTCGGATCCGCAGGACCAGCCTCGGGACGCCCTATTCGGCGACCCCGGCGTCCACCAGGGCGACCAGCATCGTGTCGTCGGCCCCGGTGAGCAACGCCTGCCGCACGGTGACCTGTCCTGCCTGTCCCTCGGCAAACTCCGCCACCTTTCCTGCGATTTCCAACATTTGGTCCTCCTCGTCACGGGGTTCGGGTCCGAACCGGGCGATGTACGGTGCACGGTTCGACCACGCGGGCTCGCGGTCGCGCGTGCGACCACGCGCTCATGTCGGATTGGCGAAACGATCGGGTAGGGGCCGCCAGGCGCGGAGAGAATTGCACGGTGCCGGCGCGCATGCGCAGCGGCTGGGCCGTCATCGGGGACACGCGACACCTACCGGGCTACTGCGTCCTCCTCCACGACGGCGATGCCGACCACCTGACCGATCCGGGACGGCGCGAGCGCGCGGAGTTCATGTTCGATCTCGCCCTGCTCGGCGAGGCAGTCCAGCACGCCTGCTCCGATGCGGACCCCGGGTTCCTCCGGGTCAACTACGAGGTTCTGGGCAACCCCCTCCCGCTCCTGCACGGCCACGTCCACGCCCGCTACGCGTGGGAGCCCGACGCGTTGCGACACGGTCCGGTCCGGCGCTATCCCGACCGGGGCGAACCGCGATTCCGACTCGACGAACGACACGACGACCTGCGGGCGGCACTGACCCGGGCCCTCGAGCGGATCACGGCCGAGACGTACGCCGAGGGCCCGGGGGGCACGCGGGTTCCGAGATGAGGATGAAGACGGAAGTGGCCGTCTCGCGCGGCGCGCCCGAGCGTCCGGCGGGCTCGGCACGGGTCCGGCGTTCGTGGACCGGCTCTCGTCCGTCGCGGACTCGGGGTCGAACGTCTCGACCGCGAGGACGAACGGCCGCCGCCGACGCGGGTCCTCCATCGGTCGCCGATCGCGATAATCGGGATATTGGGCGGTATTGGGGGCGCTCAACCAGGGAACGAACATCTGGGATGGTCCCTCCCTACGTCGGCGAAGCCACGCGGAACCGGCGGCGCGCGTCCGCTGGGCCCGCCCCTTTGTCGCCAGAGCCGCCGCGGGCCGTTCGGACCTCGTGGACAGCAACGACCTCCAGGCCGGCCACAAAAGATTGGTGGGGCGGCTACGCCCTCCACGATCCGACGGGTGATGTACGCGGTATATGCGCGCGTCACCGTGCGGACGGCGTGCCGATCCCGGACACCACGACCGCGCGGTGATCGATGACCACCAACGCGATTGCATCGACCGGGGGTTGGCCAAGCGCAAGGCCCCACTCCTGCGCGTCGACGCGTTGCGCGCCGCAGTCGCGACCAGCCGGACTCGCCGCCGCGGGCGAGGTCGAGTAGCACGCGGCCGCCCGCGTCGTCGACGAAGGAACGGTGCGCGATGCTCTTCACCGCTCCGGGCCTTTCGGCGGGTGATACTTTTCCGAGCCGAAACGCGTCGAGCAGCCACCGCACCTGATCAGGCGTCAGTTCCCCATGGAAGAGGGCGCGAGTGCCGGCCAGAGCATGAGGGACGTTCCCTTGTTTGATCGACTGTCGGTTTCTTGTCCGGCGTCTCGGCTATGCCTCGATCGACACGGGGGCACGCGGTTCGAGTCGGATCGGGTTGGTCCAAGCCCGTCCTCCGGAGGCGTCCTCCACAGTGACACGGCAGTACCCGCCGGCGAACATCGTCACGGGCAGGGTGCCTTCGCTGAGGTCCTTACCCTCGACGACCTGTAGCCCGGGGGTGCCGCCGGTGATCAGGACCTTGCGTACCGGCGAGCAGCGAACGGTGATCCAGCCGTCGTCGACGCGGACATCGTGAAGTTCGGGGCCGGTACTCGCGTAGTAGTGGCCGGCCTTGAGCGCCGAGACAAGGGCCTCGGGTACGAGGGATTCGGCGCGTACCTGGACCCAGGCCGCGCAGCCGGGCGGGTCCTGCGGCTGGAAGTGGGCGTCGTCGGCGGCGTAGGTGCTCAGTCGGTGCCCCCGAGACAGCAGGACGTCGGTCAGGTGCCAGCTGTCCCCGCGGTCCTCGCGGGCCGCCAGGGCGTTGTACACCTCGATCGCGTGGGCGGCGTCCAGACTCTCCGCGTCGGCAAGGGTGAGCAGCGAGGCGGCCGGGTGGGCCATGCCGATGAACGCGCCGGCCGCTCGCGCCCTGCGTGCCAGTTCCGGGCCGGACTCACCGGGAACGGGGGGACGGAACCCGAGCGGCAGACCGACCGCGACGATGTGCCAGCTCGACCCGATCTCGGTGATCGGGGCGTGGAGTTCCGCACCCAACAGTGTGGTGAAGTCGGAGGTACGCAGCGCCCGGGTGTCCGTGAGGGGAAACCCGTACTCCGCGCGGAAGTGGTCCGTGATGGCCAGGAAGTCGTAGCCGGCCTCCCGGTAATGGCGCGCGACCTTCTCGGGCGACCAAGCCCCGTCGGACTGATCCGAGTGGGTGTGCAGGTTGCCACGCCAGAATCGGCCGGGCCGATCAAAGGGCAGATCGAACACCGAAGCCCCCCGTCGCTCTTGTGTCTCAGTCCGCGCGATCCAAGTTAACGATCGTCGGTCGGCCGGGGAAATGCAATCGACGCCTTCACTGCTCGGGGCGGGCTGTACCGGATTCCGACTGGGTTGAGCCACCGCACCGGACCTTGAACACTGCCGGCCAGGCTGCGCCCACAGTTGACAGCCGACAGCTCTCGCAGCCTTGCAGAGCATGCGGCCGCCTGCTGCCGGTCGCGGCGGGGCGTGGCGTGGCGTGGAATCGAAGCGTTGGGCATGAACCGGCAGGCAGGGCAGCGGTGTTCGGGAACAAGGGATGGCCTGGGGTGTATTCAGGAAGTCCCCGCCGGCTTCGCCAAGCCGGCGCCGTGTCAGAGGCTCTTGCCCTTGGCCGGGCGAAGTCCGACCTGCGGGCCCGAACCACGAGCCGGGTGTGCCTGGCCAAGGATGGGTGCCGCGAGCGCGTCCATGCTGAGTGGACTGCTGTCCGCGGCTCTATCGCGCGCGGTCGCGGTTCGGTCCCGGATTGCCGAGGCGGGCGCGACGCCGACCGCGCTCGCCCGCGCCCCGGCGCGCGCCACCACCAGCGGCCGCAGCGTCTCCATGAGCACCCCTGCCATCAATTCGGGACCGACCTCCTTGGTGATGCCGACATGTGGTGCCGCGTTGGTGACGATGGTCGCCAGGTACGGCGCCCACAACGGCATCGCGTCTTCGAGCTGTCGCACCGACTCGCTGCGAGTCAATTGCTGTAAGGCCCTGGGCAATCTCCGCGCGGCGAGATCGGCCTCTTCGTAGCGGCCCCAAGCCTCCACGCCCTCGGTGAATCCTCGGGCGAGGAAAGCGGGCGCCACCTTCCGGTGGGCCTCGATGATCGAGGCGTCCTGGCCGCGGTAGTCCTCCCAGCCGACGGCCACCGCCACGCCATGACGCGGGTCGTGGAAGCCGATGAGCTCGGGATCCCACTCGAAGATCCGGCCGCCCCGCATCCCGAGGTTGCCGCGGTGCCGGTCGGGGTGGGTGGGGGCCAGTCGAACGGGTACGACCGAATCCAGGGTGCGTCGCGCACGACGACGTACTCGTGCGCGCTCATGGTCATTCCCAAGCGTGCAAGCGCCGGTCCCCACCGTTCCAGGTGCCGTGCGAGGGCGGATTCCATCTGGGCAAACTGCAGATCTCGGTAGGAAGCGAAGTCGTGCGGAATTCGCGTGCTGACGCGCGACATCGGAAGGCGGCTCGCCTGCATGCCGATCATGTCCATGGGCAGCAGGCCGGTTTTGTGCGGCAGGTCGAGTTCCAGTGTCCGCGCCCACGCGTCGGCCAACTCGGCGACCTGGTGTTCGGACACCGGACCCCGATCGCCGCGAGGCATCCACGGGCTGACGTCCGGCTCATGCCTCTGGATATGGAAACGACCGCGCGGATCGGCGTAGTAGGTCCTCGGTCGATTGACCATCCCCGCACGTCGCTGGGCGTCCTGGACTTCGGCCTCCAGGAACCCGGTGCGCCATGAGATCGGTTCCCGGGACGCCAGGGGCTCGGGGATCCGAACGTTCACGGTGTTTCCGTGGACGAGGTCCGGCACGGCGACGTTGCGATTGAACAAGCCCTTGCCGACCACCACTTCCCGGCCCTCGAGCGACGCGCGGGTCCTCTCCTCCGCCGACCGGTCCACGACTTGCTTTGCGGCCCTGTAGAGCTGCTCGGCCGACGACGCGCTGTACCGGGGTTCGGCGTCCAAGGGCGCCACGAGCATCCGGCGGTGCGTTCCCTTCGCTGCGTGGCGGCGAATGGTGATCGCCGGTCAATGCCGCTGCTGGTTGCGGGAGTTGGTCGCAGCGGACGATACCAGTACCCCTGCGGACCGAGTGATCACCAAGCTCGGCGCGGTTCCGAAGCCGGTAATCATACTGGCACGACCGGCAAACACGACCATCCGGGTCGTGATGGTGCGCGGTCCTCAGCACGGCTGCGGCCCGTTGCGGCGTCGCCTCGCCGACGAACCCGCCGCCGGTGACCTTTGCAGTCCCAGATGGCGAGCGGCGGTGGGGTCGGTGCCCCCGGAAGTGTTCGCACCCGATTGGGTTCGAACGCGCGGTGTCCCGGCCCGATGTCGGCGTGCAGGGCTACATCTCGGGTCGGTACAAGCCGATGTGCTCACGACGGATCGTGGTTCCGGTCCTTTCCAGCCCTGCTCGTGATGTCGAGTGCTCCGTTGTGCAAAAGAAGGCGGCGGGCTGCTTCGTCGTCACCCGTGACCTGGGGCCGGCTTGTGCCCTGGAACGCCTCGGTCTGCAAGCGAAAGCGGGCGGGGGCGGTGCGCCGGACGGCGCATCCAGGCCCGTCTCTCCTCACCGAGGCCGGCCATCCATTCCAATGCCGCCGACGCACGGCGCTCGCGCCCGCCTCGCGTGCCGGCCGTCACCGCCCGAAAGAGCGGGAAAGTGTTGTTGTCCCACACGTCCGCCGCCACAAGGATGGCCTCCCGGTCGAAGCAGCGCGCGTCCGCGGCGGCAGCGGCGATCCGTGCCAGCGAGCGGTCCAGCAGCGCCACCAACATGCAGACTGCGGAGGGGCGTTGGATCGTCGCCCCTCCACGCAGTCCGGCTGTGCCGAAACGGCGCCGTGGAGAGGGAACATCGAGCTCGGCCATACCCAGGATCGTCGCACGAAGCACGATCACCTCAAGCAGGGAGCTGAGCACGTCCGTCTGTACCTGGTCGAGCACTTGACGGAGCACGCCGACACCCGGCGAAACTGCGGGGGGTGTTTCACCGGGGTCTCGGCCTCGCCCGGGCGAGGATGTTCCGGACGAATCCGGGGTTGCCGCCGCCGCCCGGAATGGTCGTGCCCACATGCGCGGGGAGTTTCCCGGGTGTCCCGTGGAACTGCTCCCTCACATACCGTCGACCCCGCGAACTCGGGGGCGCTCCTGGCACGTCCTCCAGCCCGTGGGAGAACCCGGAGCCGACCCCGCGGACGCGGCAACGTGCCCACTCCGGTGCGCCCTTCCGTGTCTTGGCTGCCAAGCAGAAATCGCGGCAGGAGGCTCACCGCGAGGTGGACCGAATGCATCAGTTCGGTCGGCCACGCGCAAGCGGGATGTGAGTCCCCCTCGTGCCGTTCGGTTTCGGCCTTTCGGATGTGCCATGCCTCGGACCGGCCCCACGAGTGGTGTGATCCGAAATCCATCCGGGGATTGCACGATCGCCGCGCCACCGGTGGGTGTCGGTGTCTTCTCGGGCCGTCGTCGCGGCTCGCTATCGCGTGGCGTCCCGCTCCGGCGAACGCCGACGTGTGCGACGGCAGGACAGACGGTGCTCGGTCGAGGCGGATGCAGCGCGATGGGACGCTGCCGCTGCCTGTCGGCACCATCGATGGCTGCGGTGTGCGGTGACACGTGTAGCCGTGGTGTGTAAGGGAGTTGGGGTCATTGCCTGGGCCAAAAACTCAGCTTGGTTCGGTATTGACCATTGCAGGTGACTGGTGTGTGATCAACGCGCACCGGATGTAACCAACCGCCGCGCCAGAGTGATTGGTCGTTCTGTGCCTGCAGTTCGCCCGTCCATGAGGACCGGTGCGGCTCGGTGAAGGCCGAACGTCGTCCGCACGCGGCCTCCACACCACAAACCGAACACGGGGGATGGCATGACCGAGTTCCAACCCACCCGCCGCAACATCCTGAAGGCCGCCGGCGGGTTGTCCGCGGCGGCGGTGCTCGGTGCCGCGGGCGTCGTCGGGGGCGCGTCCGCCGCCCATGCGATCGGCGACGGCTTCGGGCTGCGCATCATCGACAGCAACGAGAGCGATCCCCGCCTGAAGTACTACCGGTTCAAGACGAGCCAGATCGGGTGGACCACCGGTCCGGGCGTCAACGTCCTGCTCCCCGACGACTACGACAGCAGCGGCCGCCGGTACCCCGTCATGTACCTGTTCCACGGTGGCGGCACGGGCGCGGACTTCCGCAACTTCGACGTCCCGGGCGGCATTCGGGAACTCACCGCCGGCAAGCCGATCATCGTCGTGATGCCGGACGGGGGCGGCGCCGGCTGGTACTCCAACCCGGTCACCTCGTTCGTCGGTCCCCGCAACTGGGAGACCTTTCACATGTCCCAGCTCCTGCCGTGGGTCGAGGCGAACTTCCGGACCCATGCGGAGTACGACGGACGCGCGGTCGCCGGCTACTCGATGGGCGGCTTCGGCGCGCTGAAGTACGCCGCCAAGTACTACGGCCACTTCGCCTCGGTCAGCGCCCACTCCGGCCCGCCCAGCCTGCGCCTCAACGGCGGCGCCGTCGGCCACTGGGCCAACGCGTCCTCGGCCGCCATCGAGCTGGGCGGCGGCACCATCTACGGCGTGCCGTTGTGGAACGAGGCCCGGGTCAGTGCCGACAACGCGGTCGAGCGCATTCCGAGCTACCACAACAAGCGCATCTTCATGGTGGCCGGTACGGGTGCCGAGAACATCCCGTGGTTCAGTGCCTTCCAGGAGTCCCATGTCCTGGACGGCCAGCGCGAGTTCCGTGGCCTTCTCGACCAGGCGGGCATCCCGTACACGGCCCACGAGGTCCCTGGCGGCCACACTCTCCGTTGGCACCTCCTCGCCGAGGACATCGACGGCATCGTCGCCCACCTTCGGCCGGCGGCGTAAGCCGTATTGCTCGCGGAGGCCGGTGACGGGATCGCACGTCGTTGCGATCGAATTGAACCCGGTCCTGGCATCGGCTCCGCGAGGGCGGGGACTCGCCGACGTTGTGAACGGCGTTCGGATGCCGCTGATCGTCGCGATCCGCTCGGTGAAGTACCCCGGCAGCCAGCCGCGGCACCAGCACTACCGAGTGATCCTGGACCAGGTGGCGTCTCCAAGCTCCGATGGCCAGGTGCTGTTCCGCGACGAAGTCACCTTCGTCCGTCATCACGCCAGGGCCGGCGGACCGGACGTGGATCTCTGTCCGCTCCTATAACAACCCCGCCACCGGCTCAGGCCGGGGCGGGCAGATGGATCGAGGCGAGCTTGGCCGGGTCGACGATGATGTCGATGCCGGTGATCCGGCCTCCGGTGACGGTGAAGGCGATGACGGAGAGAGGGGTTCCGTCGGAGCGCCAGGACATGTGGCCGGGGACGCCGTTGACCAGCACGGGTCGGTGGCGGGCGGCCTCGCCGGAGAACATGCGGGCGCCGGCGGCGACCTTGGTGGCGCCGAGAGTGACGACAACGCCGCCTGGGGTGTCGACGGTCAGCTTCACGTTCGGATCGAGGACACGCAGGAGCGCCTCGAAGTCGCCGCCGCCGGCGGCGGCGCTGAATGCCTGGACGACCTCGCGGTGTTCGCGGCCGGGGCCCGCCACCCGGTCCGTGCCTTGGACCTTGCGGCGAGCGCGGCTGGCGATCATCTTGGTGGCGTCGGCGGATTTGCCCAGGATCTGTCCGATTTCGTGGAACGGGACCGCGAACATGTCGTGCAGGACGAACGCCAGGCGCTCGCTCGGGGTGAGCGAGTCGAGCACGACGAGCAGGGCGAGGCCGACCGAATCGGCCAGCGCCGCCTGCTCGTCCGGCGCGGGGTCGCCGTCGGGCAGCACCACGAGGTCCGCGAACTCGTTTCCGTAGGCGGTGGGTTGGGCTTGTCGGGACCTCAGGAGGTCCAGGCTGATGCGGCCGACCACGGTGGTCAGCCAACCCGCCAGGTTGCCGATGGCGGCCTCATCCTGGCGGACGAGGCGCATCCACGCTTCCTGGACCACGTCCTCGGAGTCGGCGTGTGAGCCCAGCACACGGTACGCGACTGCGCGCAGCCGGTCGCGCTGGGCTTCGAACGCCTTCGTCACAAGGTCGGACGGGTGGGCGGTCACGGTTTTGGCTGCTGACGGAGCGAGATCCGGTTGCCGTCGGGGTCCACGGCCTCGACGCGAACCCCGAACGGATAGTCCACGGGTTCGGACTCTTCGAAGACCACGCCGCGTCGGCCCATGACCTCGAAATCCTCTCGCAGATCGTCGGATTCGAGGATCAGCGGCCCTGGCGCTGCATGCGCTCCCGGCTGTCCCGCGGCTGCGGCCTGCGACCACAGGATGATCTGGAGCGGGCTGTCGGGAACGCCGACGGTGAGGAAGCGTCCGTCGGGCCCCGGGAAGTCGAGCCGCTTCTCCAGGCCGAGGCCCTCGGTGTAGAACTCCAGCGCACGGTCCTGATCGGTGACGTATACCGTCACGTACATGATGTTGGTCAGCATCCTGTTCTCGATTCACTCGTTGGGTGCGACGACCACTCGAAATCGGCCGTCGCACCTATGACGAGTGCCGACGGGAGAAGGTAACAGGACTGGTCCGCCGGATCGGTTTCCCCGGGTGCACGCGGTGTGACTCGGCAGTACGCATCCAGGCTCGGCACATGCTTCCGGGCGCCGGGGGCAGACCTGGTCGACCTCCTGCCCGCCGCGCCCGCCAACAACGCGTCGCCCGCGCTGAGTAGGCTCTCGGGCCTTCCACCTGGAGTCCTCGCCGGCCCGGTATCGACCACCGCCCTCCCACGACGATGCAGAGCCCGCGCCGGACACCGCCGGAAGACGTTGCCCGCCTGACCGTTGGGCCGTCACCCGTGTGGAGGGTGGACGGCTGCGCGCAGGCGGCAAGCAGCCCGGCGGCAGGAGCCGGCGGGCACGGTGCCGGGACGGTCGAGTACGACGACGACCGGAGGGCGGCCGCGATAGGCGGGAATGAGGTCGTCGTGGACACCGGCGAGGATGGGGACACCGAAGGCCGCCATGTCCTACTCGAACGCCTTGCCGGAACGCGGGTTCGGCTGTGGGGGATCCGTACCGGTGGGAGAGGACCAGCCCGGTCGTGGGACGGAAGTACCAGGCGTGCCGGGTGCGTTCGCGGGACGGCCGCTCTCTGCGTGGGAGTCGGAGCCCGGCTGGTCTCGTCGGGTGCCCTGCCTTGCGCCGGGGACGTCCGGTGGGTGGGGGGAAGGTCGGCGTTGGCGAGGACGATGCGCATGTCGATGTCGCCGACCGCGTGCCGCCCTCGGCGCAGCGGTAGGTCGTGTGTATCGGCGACGTGGTCTTGGTCGCGCTGTTCGGTGGAACGCCTTACGGACCGGGGAGTGCACACTGCTGCCGCACGCGGCGCAGCGGCATCGAGGCGCATTCGGCCGTTTTGGGCATTGGGTTGGGACAGCCCGATATGGGCGTCGCGTCAGTGTCCGGTGTTCGATCGGCGGCGATCTCGGCACGGTTGTCGCAAGCCCGGCCGGTGGACTACGCCACTCCGGCTTCGCAGTCCCAGTGGCTGTAGCGCTCTGCGGGATGCGGACGGGCGAGCGGAGCGTCCTGGAGACGTGGATGCCGAGCATCCGATCGTGACGCCGGCCGACCGTGCGAGCGAACATGCCGGATCTTGATCCACGAGCGTGATCGCACGCCGGGTTCGTACCGCGCGTCGGTCCGCTTGCAGACCAGCCCCTCCAGGCCCGCCTCGCGGGTCGCCTCGAGCGCCTGGGCGCCGTGTCCCACGAGTGCCCCGGGGGTGGACCAGTTCCGGCCCCGGAGCTCCAGGGTCTCCAGCCGGTCGCGGCGTTCGGTCCACGGTTGTGCGGTCAGGTCGCGGCCCTCGAGGAACAGCGCGTCGAAGAGCATCAGCCGCGCCGGGACCTCCTTGGCCATGTGCGCCGCCCGGGCGGGCGAGCCGGCCAAGCCCATCCTGGCTTGCAGGCGTTCGAAGTCGCTGTGCCCGTGCTCGTCGAGCGCGACGATCTCGCCGTCCAACACGGCGGCGACGTCGCCCAGGGCCTCGCCGATCGCCCGTAGCTCGGGGTAGGCGCCCGTGATGTCGGCGCCCGAGCGAGCGCGCAGCAGCACCGTCCCGTCCCCGGGGAGGTAGACGATCGCGCGTTGCCCGTCCAGCTTGGTCTCGTACGCCCACCGGTCGTCCTCCGACGCGGGCGGCAGCGTGCCGGGGGTGGCGAGCATGGGCGCGATCCGGGGCAGCGTGGGCATGCGGGGAACGTCGTCGCCCCGGCGCCCGGGTACACCCGGCGGTGGCCCGGGTCGCCCGAACGGAGGCACCCGAACGCAGGCGCACGTCAACGGTCTCCGTACCTCGAACACTGCGCCCGCACCGCCTGGACGCCGACCGCATCGCAATAGGCGTGCCGGCTCCACCGCGCAGGCGCACCGCGACGACTGCGCGGGCGCCGCATCGACGCGGCTGCGGACGCGCTCGCGGGCCGGCGCCGGGCGCCCCGTTACTGCTCGGCGCGGGCGTGCCGCTGGTGCAAGCGGGCTTGCGGCCCGGGCTGCGGGAGTAACCGGTACCCCTAGCGCGGTCCCGCGGCCGAGGATGAGCGTGCGGGCGAAGCCGTCTCCCGGGCGCGGCCCAAGTCGGCCAGGCGGCGTAGTGCGTGTTCGGAAGCGGAGCCCGGCTCGGCGGCGAACAGGTCGAGGCCGCTGTATTCGAGGTCGCCGGGCAGCGTCACGAGTTCGCCGTACAGCTCCAGGTCGCCGACGACGGGGTGGTGCAGCCGGTAGAACCGGTGGCCCGTGCGCGCGACGGGATGGGACGACCACATCCGTGCGAACTCGGGACTGGCCGCGCGCAACCGCTCGATGTGTGCGACGAGGCTCCGGTCGCCCCGGTAGCAGGCGGACAACACCCGCAGGTGCGCGACGTGTTCGACCGCCGTGCGCTCCCAGCCGTCGCCGTGCAGGTCGCGCATCTCCGGCCGGCGGAAGATCAGGTCGGAGATGCTGCGCTCGCCCTCGGGCATCGCCGCGAAGTCGCCGAAGAGCGCGGTCGCGACCGGGTTCCACGCCACGACCTCGGTGTGCCGCCCGACCAGGATCGCCGGGGTCGCGTCGAAGGACGCCACCAGGTGCCGCAGGCCCGGGCGCGGCGTGACGGCGGTTCCGGGACACGTGCGGGCGTCGGGCCTGGCGAGTTGGCCCAGGTACGTCCGCTCGTCCTCGTCCAGGCGCAACGCCTTCCCGATCGCGGCCAGGACCTCCGCCGAGACGCTGTCGGCCCGGCCCTGTTCGAGGCGCGTGTAGTGCGCGACGCTGACGCCGGCGAGACCTGCCAGTTCCTCGCGGCGCAGGCCCGCCACGCGGCGGCGGCCGCCGTACGCCCGCAGTCCGACGTCCCCCGGGCTCAGGCGGGCGCGGCGGGACTTGAGGAACTCGCTCAGTTCGATACGTGCGTCCACACGGCGACCATAACCGGGACGGCGCGAGGGTGATCACGCGGTGCGTAGGCAAAGCCGGGACCTGGGTAGCGCGTGGCGGTCCGCCCAGGCTGGGAAGCGACCCAGCCGCCCGCCTCACTCCCGAGGCCCTTTCCGGAGGTCGGCCTTTATGCCGTCGCCTGCCAACCTCGTACGTCCCACCAGCCTGACACGTCCCGCCTGGACACTCGCTCTCCTCGCCCTCGCGGGCCTGATCACCGCGCTCGACTTCACGATCGTGTACGTCGCGCTGCCCCAGATCGCCGCCGACGTCGGCTTCTCCGAACACGGGTTGCAGTGGGTCGTCAGCTCGTACGCCGTCGTGTACGGCGGACTTCTGCTGCTCGGCGGTCGCCTCGCGGACCTGCTCGGCAGACGCCGCATGTTCGTGCTCGGCATGGCGCTGTACGGTGCCGGCTCGCTCCTGGGCGGTCTGGCCACCGCGCCGGGCGCGCTGATCGGCGCGCGGGCCGTGCAGGGCGTGGGCGGCGCGGTCCTGTTCCCCGCGACGTTGTCGCTCGTGAACACGCTCTTCGCGGAAGGGCGTTCGCGGACCCGGGCGCTGACCGTGTGGGCGGTGTCGGGAGCGGGCGGGCTGAGCCTGGGGGCGCTGCTCGGCGGCGTACTGACGAGTGCGTTCGGCTGGCAGGCGGTGTTCTACGTCAATGTGCCGCTGGTCGTGGTCGCCGCCCTGGCCGCGTCCGCGCTGCTGCCCGCCGACGCGGCGTGGCGCGACGTACGCGAGGGGTGCGAAGGGTGCGAGGAACAGGACGGACGCAGCGGATACGAAGGGCGCGAGGGCTGCGAGGGGTTCAAGGGACAGGACGGACGCGACGGACGCAAGGAGCGCGACGGGCGCGGCGGCGCGGGTGCGACGCGGCCCGGCTTCGACCTCCCGGGCGCGCTGACCGGCACGGTCGGGCTCACGCTGCTGGTGTTCGCGATTGCGCAGGGGCCGGAGTGGGGTTGGACGGATCCCCGGGTGCCGGGTGCGGCGGGAGTGGCACTGCTGCTGCTTGCGGGATTCGTCGCGGTGGAGTCGCGGACGGCCGATCCGCTGCTGCCGCTGCGCCTGTTCACGCATCGCGGCCTGACGGCGGCGACCGGGGTGATCCTGGTGTTCGGACTGACCCTGCAGGCCGTGCCGTTCTTCCTGACGTTGTGGTTCCAGGACGAGATGGGCTTTTCGGCGCTGCGCACGGGGGTCGCGTTCCTGGGGCCGACGTTGTCGATCACGGTGGGCAATCTCGCGGGTGAGCGTCTCGCGGGGCGCCTGGGCGTGCGCCGGACACTGATGGTCGGGTTCGCGGTCGCCGCACTGGGGGCCGCGGTGCTGGCGGCGGGGATGACGGACGACTCGTCGTACGCCGCACTGCTGCCCGGGATCGTCGCGTTCGGGCTGGGCACCGGCGTCGTGTTCACCACGATGTGGGTCGCCGCGGCGTCGGGCGTCGCGGACACCGAGCAGGGCGCCGCCTCCGGACTGGCGTCCACCGCACTCCAGTTCGGCTCCGGGGCCGGCCTGGCGGTGCTGGTCTCGGTGGGCGGGATCCGGACGGCGGTGGCGGTGGTCGCGGTGGGCGCCCTCGTCGGACTCCCGGCCGCGCTGGCTCTTCCGAAGGCCGTGCGGCCTCCTGCCGATCCGGCCGGGATCGGGTCTGCCGATCCGATCGGTCAGTCGTCTTCGTCCTCGGCGCGGTCACCCTCGGCCTGCGATGTCTCGTAGGCGTGGGCGGTCTGCTCCGATGTGGCGTCTGCGTCGGACGTGCGCATGTCGCTTCCCCGCACCACCACGCGCGGGGGCGAGTGCATTCCGTGGTGCTCCTCGTGCAGCCGGTGCTCGCCACGTACCTGGGTGTCAGGCATGGAAACCTCCTGCGGCCCACCGCACCCTGCGGTGCCGGGTGCGGTGCCGCTGTGTCTCCAGTGTCCCTCTTCCGCGGGTCGCCCGTCCCATGAGCGGCGCGCACCCGGCTGGGCGGGTCGTCCGGCCCGTGCGCGGCGCGCACCCGGCTGCTGCGCCCTACGGGAATACCGGCTTGGGCTTCCGGGCGAACGCGGTGGGGCCCTCCTGTGCGTCGGCGTTCGCGAAGATCGGCCGGCCGATGCAAGTTGGCGATTGAGCGCGTCCTCCGCCGGAAGGTCCGGGGTCTCGATGATCGAGCGCCGACGGCCTCCACGGCCGGCGCGGGTCGTTGCTGTCGATGATCGCGGCGATCTCCAGGGCCGTGGGGGGGGGCGGGCCCGGCGGGGCGGGCGGCGGCACGGGCCGGGGGGGCGCGGAGGCGGGGCGGCCCGCCGGGCCGGGGGGTGTCCGGCCGCCCACCCAGCCCCCCCG